>NZ_CP047080.1:2957500-3045310 GCF_030408595.1 Corynebacterium canis
GCCTTCGCCACTGTGTTCCTCCGATATCTACGCATTTCACCGCTACACCTGGAATTCCAGTCTCCCGCACTCAAGTTATGCCCGTATCGCCTGCACGCCCGAAGTTAAGCCCCGGAATTTCACAGACGACGCGACAAACCACCTACGAGCTCTTTACGCCCAGTAATTCCGGACAACGCTCGCACCTACGTATTACCGCGGCTGCTGGCACGTAGTTAGCCGGTGCTTCTTCTCCAGGTACCGTCACCAAAAGCTTCGTCCCCAGCGAAAGAGGTTTACAACCCGAAGGCCGTCATCCCTCACGCGGCGTCGCTGCATCAGGCTTGCGCCCATTGTGCAATATTCCCCACTGCTGCCTCCCGCAGGAGTCTGGGCCGTATCTCAGTCCCAATGTGGCCGTACACCCTCTCAGGTAGGCTACCGTCGACGCCTTGGTAGGCCATTACCCCACCAACAAGCTGATAGGCCGCAAGCTCATCCCACACCAGCCCCCAAAACAGAAGCCTTTCCACCATGACACACAAAAGCATGGTCCTATCCAGTATTAGACCCAGTTTCCCAGGCTTATCCCAAAGTGCAGGGCAGATCACCCACGTGTTACTCACCCGTTCGCCACTCGAGCACCCCAACCAAAGCCAGGGCCTTTCCGTACGACTTGCATGTGTTAAGCACGCCGCCAGCGTTCGTCCTGAGCCAGGATCAAACTCTCCACAAAAACAAAATCAGCTTAAATGAAAAGCCAAACCCCAACAAAAAACAAACAACCAACAAAACAATCAGTTGTCCAAAAAAACAAAAACAAAACAGTTGAAAAACCAATCCCAACCATCCCACTGCGACCAGCCCAAAGCCAGCTCACGAAGCACAAACCCCGCCAGCAACCAAACCAACCACAACAAAACAGCCACAACCAGCCAACAACAACAAAACAAACATGACACACTATCGAGTTCTCAAACAACACAGCCAAACCACAATCAAGCGCCACCAATCAATGGCACCGAATCGAAGAGTTTGAACGAGCAACGCGAACCCGCCACACAAGGGGGCGTAACGCGCTGACCTGATCTAATCTACACAACCTTTTAGACCAGTACAAATCAGCAGGTTATTGACACTTTCTGAAGTTACATTAAGCATCTGGTCCAGGCTTTACGACGCCCGCTGCACCTTCGAGGTTTGCTTGCCTAGCACCATAAAGAAAAGAACGATCCCCACCGTGAGGATGATGTGGCCGAGCCCAGAGATGCCAGCTAACGCAGCCGGGAGAACATAGCCTGGTTCGATAACTTCATTGACGCCACGGAAGATCATCATTGTGGTTGTCCACAGCACACCAACGTTGTACGTCCAGAAAAACGCGTTGAATCGCTTATCAGCATCTAAGCGAAAAGCCGCGTTGAGCGCCAGTGCGATCAGGAAAAAGAACATGCCGAGGACCAAAAGGTGCGTGTGCAGCGTCGACAACCGCGTCGGACCGAAGTAATCATTCAATCGACCAAACTCGCGGTAGAACACGCCGGACACCAAACCAAGCACGGCGTAACTCGCCGCTGCTGTATACAACTTTTTCATACTGGAAACGCTAGCGATTACAACCTCGAAAAACTTCAACCCTCTGTCTGGACTTGGAATCAACCAGACGATACAACGCGCTAGTAACTTAGAGTGCCAAGTACACAAACTTCCCAATGCGCACCGCAGCGTACAAAATCTTTAATGGTAAGCCTTACTGATACTGCTGCGCCGTCCTCGACAACGACGCGTCCGCCCTGTATCCGACGCAACACTTCATAAAAGCACAAAGGTGGTGAGAGAACTGTTGAAAACTGTTGGCAGCCTATTCGAGGAGGAACCGAAACAGTGGGGTCTGCGCGGCGATCCATTTATGTGGAGAGAGCTAAAAGACCGATTTTCCCAGGTCCCATTGCCGGCTAGCGCACGCGAATGTGAACGACTCATTAGGCAGGCCCTGTACGACATCATTAATACTGAAGCTGCCAACCCCCTACCCGATCGACAGGACCCGACACACGCGCATTACTGGATCAAACGCTTTTCCCACGGCGGCATGAGCAGCGGATACGTCAGTACCCAGTTTTGGGAAACAACGGGGATCCCGATCCTAGTGCAGCGATACAATTGTGGTTCAGCGCCAGTTTGAAAACACCATCGTCGGGGCGAACGCCTAGCTTCCTTCGATTTCTTGGACGATCTGAAGCTTGTTGTTATCAGGGTCGGAAAGTTCAGCGAGCTTGATGAATCCATAATCTTGGATCGGTGACACGCTGCACCCAGCTGCTAAGCATGCCGCAACCTGCTCTTCGACATCCGTCGACCCAAGAATAGCGATTGAATGCCCCGCCCTTTGCGGGTCCTCGGTTACTTGCAACCAAGACGAGCCGATCGCCCACTCTCCCGTTCCAGTCTCCGGTTCGACAGCAGGTTCGCCCAGAAGGTTTACGTACCAACTGCGCGATGCTGCGTAGTTCGACACAGCGACCACCGGAATTGCACTGTCAAAGCTATGGCCAGCCATTGCTATCCTCACCTCTCAAAGTAGGAACCGTTGGATGTCTAGGCGTTACTGTAGCGGTTTTCGGGGCTGGTGGGGGTGTTAGCCTAGTAGCTTGATGTTGTCGCAGACGGCGTCGAGCAGTCTGTGTTCGTGGCTGATCATGAGTACTGACCGCCGCGCTGCGCATACAACCTCCAGCGATGTAGAACCTCCAGCGAGACAATGACGCTGCCGAACAAAGCGATTAAACCTGACTTTGGTCAATAAAGTCAGGTTACAGATCGCGAGAGTGATTACATCTCATAGGGCGTTGCGTCGGGGCCAATAGTTTCGGCCACGGCAAAGCTAATGGCTGCGATGTTTGCTCAGCTCTGGTACTACCAACGGCCCCTCAGCGCACGGATCCGTAATGACCCGAGACTTTAATCCGTATGCCTCTTCGAGATATTCCGGAGTGAGGATGTCCGCCGGGGAACCAGTTGCAATAATTTCTCCGTTTTTCATAAGCACTAGTTGGTCGGAGTAACGTGCGGCTAGATTCAGGTCATGCAACACCATGACTACGGTTTTGCCGTGGCACCGGTTCAAGCAACTTACAAGATCCAATACCTCAATGGAATGCGCTAAATCTAGGTAGGTCGTCGGCTCGTCCAGCAAAATAATGTCGGTATCTTGGGCAAGCACCATAGAGATCCACACACGTTGGCGCTGTCCACCAGACAGTTGATCAACCTCGCGGTCCTTTAAATCTAGGATGCCGGTCATCTCCATGGCGCGGGTGGTTGCAGTCGAGTGCGCACTCGACCATTGCTGCAACCAGCTTTGATGCGGATGCCTGCCTCGCGCGACCAAATCTGCCACAGTCACCCCAGGTGGGGTGATAGGAGACTGTGGCAGCATCGAGACCAATTTTGCGAAATCTCGCTGTCGGTAGTCTCTTAGGTCCTTACCATCTAACGTCACCGTGCCAGTGCTAGGGAGCAAGAGTTTGGAAAGTCCTCTTAATAAAGTAGATTTTCCGCAGCCATTAGCGCCAATGATGGAGGTAATTGCAGCATTTGGGATTTCAATACTGACATCACGCGCAATGACTCGTTCCTGGTAACCCAGGCTGATGCCGCTGGCTTTAAGCCGAGATGGTGTTGCAGTTTTAGCTACCAATGTGCTCTTTCAGGCCATCGCGGATGATGGTAGCAGACAGGTAGGATGCATTGACGTACCAAGCATCGTAGTCAACCTCGACGACGTGTTTGTCTTGCACCGCCTTCAGGGTGCTCCATGTGGAGGTTGTGGTGGGATCATTGGCACCGTCTTGAACTGCATAGAACAACCAATCTGCATCGGCTTCTTCAAGTTGTTCGGCAGAAAGCTCTTTACCGGCTTTATCGGTAAATTGTTGGCTTTCTGGCCGATTCAGAAGACAATCCGCAGCGACAATCCCAGCCATGGATTGTGCACCAAAGATCTGGAAGGCATCATCTTTAGTGCGCAGGAAGGAGACGGTGGGCGCTTTATCTCCCAAGGATTCGCCCCATGTTTTACAGGACTCTTCAAATTCCTTGAGCAGAGTTTCCGCGTCAGACTTTTTGCCCACGGCGTCGGCAATGGTAACAAAGTCTTCTTTCCAGTTTTCGCCACCGCCGGAACCAGTAACCACCGTAGCTATCTTGCGTAGCTGTTCCAATATAGCTTCATCAGTGCGGTCATTAGCGCAAATGAGCGTGGGTTTCAGGGCCGCAATTGCCTCCATGTCGGGATTGGCGCGCACCCCGCAGTCCTTGATGGTACTCAGATCAAATTCGGAACCAAATCGTTCGGAAATGAACTCGGGAATCAGGTCTGCGCCTTTAGCTTTGGCTGCACCCACCGGCAAAATCCCTAGGAGCAGCATGTTATCCAGTTGGCCGGTGTTGAGCACAACCACCCGAGAAGCGTCATTACCGGAGGTTGCTTCTGCACTGCTACTAGTTGCCGAAGTGGAATCAGAGGAAGAGTCCGAGCTTGAGGTGCAGGCAGCCAACGTAGCGGCACCCGCGGCGAGGGCTAGGCCAAGGAATCCGCGGCGGGTGATGGGTTGGCTCATACGAAATGAAGATGAGTTACTCATGAAAGATAGCCTAACCTATGTAGTTTAAGGTATGCGAATGTTGTAAGCAAAATTGAATAAAAAGTTGGGAAATCGTTTGCTTGAACCCTAAATCAACTGGTTTTATGCACAAGAGTAGCTTGGTGGGGGTTTGTATTGTGCGCCTGGTAATGTTGATATGCAGTTGGCAGTCAGGCCACTTCCCGGCGGTTTCACTAATGCCCTCTAGTGTTGCCGCTGTGGTGCTGTCGATGAACACTCGTCCAAGGTTGGCGCACTCAAAACCTAGCAAGCTAGGTTATCCTCGGCCAAGAGATGATTTCACAGAACAAACATCTTGCAAAATCCTTTGATATGTTCAGGTTTAGGCTACTGCCAGTCTGCCCGCCAAAAACCTCCGCTGCGGCGGAATAACCCGCGTGGTGATAATGCAAGAAGGTTTTTTGCCTCACTTTGCTTTGGCTCGGCTGGTTCGCAGCAATAACCAGATTAAGAATGGACCACCTATGGCTGCGGTCACAATGCCAACAGGCACTTCCCAAGGGAACGCCATTCGGGCAGCAAGATCAGCACTTGACAAAAGCACAGCCCCCATCGCCGCAGACAGCACGATTGGCGGGGCGCCGACACCCGCGATACGTGCCGCGATTTGCGGTGCCACAAAAGCAACAAACCCGACTGGGCCAACAGCAGAAACTGTCACGGAAGCTAAAGCGACAGAGATTATCAACAAAGTGATATTCACTTTTTTCAGCGGCACCCCCAAGCCTTGAGCCGCATCGGGGCCAAGGGCTATTGCCGGAAGGTAAATGCTCAGCCTTAACAGCATTATGAGCGCGATTACTAGCAGGCATAACGTCGGCCAAAGGTGTTCAAAGCTCCGGCCATTAACGGTACCGATCATCCAAACTTTGGCGGCAGCTGCAGTATTCAGATCGGTCGTTGCCATCATGTAGGTAATCAGCGCTTGCAGTGCCGCATTGACTCCAATGCCAATAAGCAGCAGCCGGAACATGTCTGAGCCGGAACGATGTGACAAGAGCCAGATCAAGCAAGCGGTTAGCAAGCCGCCAAACATCGCGGCAAAGGGAAGACCGATAGTGCTCATGATCGTTGAGGTGGCACCTCCACTGAAAACCATAAGCGATACTGCCACCGTGGACGCACCTCGGCTGATACCTAAAATATCGGGACTGGCAAGCCCATTTCTGGCGATGATCTGGGTGATAGCACCAGACAACCCGAGTGCAGCACCAACCGCAAGAGCCACGACTGACCTTGCTAACCGCCAGTCGATAACCACGGTTCGTTCTATGTCCAAACCGCCACCAAACAGCACAGTAACTACTTGAGAAATAGTGAGGGCGTATTCCCCCAACGCTAAACTTGCTAGCCACACCAAAACACAGATGAAAAGAACCAAGACAGTGGCGATGGCCGAACGTTTATGGACAAGCAAAGATACTGTGCCTGCTTGAAGTTGCCCCAGTGACGACATGGGCAACGATGCTCGTTGTTTCATTTTTAGGTTCACAGTGCGACCAGCTTTCGGTTCCTGACCAGCCAGATAAAGGCAGGTGCGCCTATAAGCGCAACGATTACCCCGGCTTGCATCTCACCAGGGCGCAGAATGACTCGGCCCGCCACATCAGCCAGAAGAAGCAATGTTGCACCGCCCAGGGCGGAGTAAGGTAATAACCAGCGATAATCTGGGCCGGTAAAGACACGCACAATATGTGGAACCATCAAACCAACAAAACCAATCGGTCCCGCAGCGGCAGTAGCCGCACCGGCAAGCACGGTAATAACGGCGAAGCCTAACAGCGAAATACGCGCCACATTAGCGCCGAGGCTCTGGGCAGTTTCGGCACCTAAACTCAAGAGATTGAGCGATGGCCCAAGGCTGAGTGCAACTACTGCGCCGAGCAAAATTGGTGGAAGAACGGGCATAATAACATCGAACCCGCGACCAGTGACTGATCCCGCCTGCCAGAATCGCAATGCATCGAGCGCTTGAGGGTCAATGTAGACGATCCCGGAAGTTACTGCCGCTAACGTGGCTGACAATGCGGCACCAGCCAGCACCAGCCCTAACGTATCGCCCTTACCTAACCCAGAATTGGAAATACCAAGTACTAAGAGCGAAGTGATTCCAGCACCAGCGAACGCAAGCCAAAGCGAGCCCATCATGGAGGAAATACCAAAAAGGTAAAGCCCACTCACCACTGCGAGGGCGGCTCCGGCAGAGACACCCAACATGCCGGGATCAGCTAACGGATTACGAGTAAGAGCTTGAATCACTGAACCCGCGAGACCCAACGCAGCGCCGACAAGCATGGCAAGAATTGTCCTAGGAATACGCATCGTGGCAATGATTCCAGCAATTTCGGTAAGCTCTTCACCGTGCCCAGCGGCTATAGCTGATGCCACGTCTGTATGCGATTGCAGCATTTCCCAAGCTAATGGCATTGCCTCGTATACCTGTGCGGTGGTCGTGATTTTCGCACCAAGGATGACACTCGCTAACACTAAAAGCGCCAGAAGGGCCATCATGCCTAGTAGGCCAGCTACCTTTTTTGTCGCCGATGTAGCGTGATTATTTGCAGATTTTTGCATCGAGTTTGATGCAACTGTAATTGTGGGTTCAGCCGTAGCGAACTGGCAATGTGTACCCGATGTCGAACCAATTTGGGCCATTGCCTAAGGTTAGCCTGTGTTGGCTAATTGAGGAAAGTATTTAAATAATATTCAACGACATCAGAGCCCGTACACCGTGAGCCACTACCCGCTAAAATTTTTAGCAGCAAACAGGAATTCTTCGATCGCTGATTCAAGCGGAATATATGGAAACGGCCCGGTTGGTGTGTCCGGGCCGTTGGTGTTTGGTTTTGGGTGTCGGCGGTGTCCTACTCTCCCACACACTGCCGTGTGCAGTACCATTGGCGCTGGTGGGCTTAGCTTCCGGGTTCGGGATGGGTCCGGGCGTTTCCCCGCCGCTGTTGCCACCGACAAGTTTTTTTGTTTGGTTTTTGGGGTGGTGTTGGTGGTGGATACTGTGTAGTGGACGCGTGGTGGTTGTTGGTGTTCGGTGGATTAGTACCGGTCATCTGAGCACCTTGCGGTGCGTGCAATTCCGGCCTATCGACCCCATGTTCTGTGGGGCACCTGGTTGATGAAACGTTATCTTGGAAGGGGCTTCCCGCTTAGATGCTTTCAGCGGTTATCCCGTCCGTACGTAGCTAACCAGCCGTGCCACGGGCGTGACAACTGGCGCACTAGAGGTACGTCCGTCCCGGTCCTCTCGTACTAGGGACAGCGTTCCGCACGTTTCTGCGCGCGCGGCGGATAGAGACCGAACTGTCTCACGACGTTCTAAACCCAGCTCGCGTGCCGCTTTAATGGGCGAACAGCCCAACCCTTGGGACCTACTCCAGCCCCAGGATGCGACGAGCCGACATCGAGGTGCCAAACCATCCCGTCGATATGGACTCTTGGGGAAGATCAGCCTGTTATCCCCGGGGTACCTTTTATCCGTTGAGCGACACCGCTTCCACAAGCCGGTGCCGGATCACTAGTCCCTACTTTCGTATCTGCTTGACGTGTCAGTCTCGCAGTGAAGCTTCCTTGTGCACTTACACTCTGCCACCTGATTGCCAACCAGGCTGAGGAAACCTTTGGGCGCCTCCGTTACTCTTTGGGAGGCAACCGCCCCAGTTAAACTACCCACCAGGCACTGTCCCTGACCCGGATCACGGGCCGAGGTTGAAGATACCCAATACGATCAGAGTGGTATTTCAACTTGCGACTCCCACACCACTGGCGTGGCGTGTTCACAGTCTCCCACCTATCCTACACAAACCGTATCGAATATCAATACCAAGCTATAGTGAAGGTCCCGGGGTCTTTTCGTCCTGCCGCGCGTAACGAGCATCTTTACTCGTAGTGCAATTTCGCCGGGTCTGTGGTTGAGACAGCAGGGAAGTCGTTACGCCATTCGTGCAGGTCGGAACTTACCCGACAAGGAATTTCGCTACCTTAGGATGGTTATAGTTACCACCGCCGTTTACTGGGGCTTAAATTCTCCGCTTCGCTTGACGCTCACGGGTCCTCTTAACCTTCCAGCACCGGGCAGGCGTCAGTCCGTATACCTCGACTTATCGTCTTCGCACGGACCTGTGTTTTTAGTAAACAGTCGCTTCCCTCTATTCTCTGCGGCCTGGCCACGCGCACCCACCGCCAAGGGTGGGCCACCCAACCAGGCCCCCCTTCTCCCGAAGTTACGGGGGCATTTTGCCGAGTTCCTTAACCACAGTTCTCCCGATCGCCTTAGTATTCTCTACCTGACCACCTGTGTCGGTTTGGGGTACGGGCCGCACATGCACTCACTAGAGGCTTTTCTCGGCAGCAGAGGATCATCAACATCCCCAACAAGTTGGGTACGCATCACGTCTCACCCATACCTGTGTGGCGGATTTGCCTACCACACGGGCTACACGCTTACACCACAATCCAATCAGTGGCTTGACTACCTTCCTGCGTCACCCCATCGCTTGGCTACTACCAGCTCAGATCCCACGCAACCACAAGCCACACACACCACCAACCACAAAAGCTGGCAGCACACATAACCTAGGCCGGGTGGTTAGTATCACTGATTCACCATGGGCGCACACATGCGGGTACGGGAATATCAACCCGTTATCCATCGACTACGCCTGTCGGCCTCGCCTTAGGTCCCGACTCACCCTGGGAAGATGAACTTGACCCAGGAACCCTTGGTCATCCGGCGGACGAGTTTCCCACTCGTCATTCGCTACTCATGCCTGCATTCTCACTCGCATCCACTCCACCACACGATCACTCGGCAGCTTCCACGCAAACACGACGCTCCCCTACCCACCAACCCCAACAAGGGCCGGTGCCGCGGCTTCGGCGGTGTACTTGAGCCCCACTGAATTGTCGGCGCAGAACCACTCGACCAGTGAGCTATTACGCACTCTTTCAAGGATGGCTGCTTCTAAGCCAACCTCCTGGCTGTCTTCGCGATCCCACATCCTTTTCCACTTAGTACACGCTTCGGGGCCTTAGCCGGCGATCTGGGCTGTTTCCCTCTCGACTACGAAGCTTATCCCCCGCAGTCTCACTGCTACGCTCTCACCTTGCCGGCATTCGGAGTTTGGCTGGCATCGCTAAGATGATAGTCCCGCATCAACCATCCAGTCGCTCTACCTCCAGCAAGAAACACGCAACGCTGCACCTAAATGCATTTCGGGGAGAACCAGCTATCACGGAGTTTGATTGGCCTTTCACCCCTACCCACAACTCATCCCCTCAGTTTTCAACCTAAGTGGGTTCGCGCCTCCACAGCGTCTTACCGCTGCTTCACACTGGCCATGGGTAGATCACTCCGCTTCGGGTCCAGAACATGCCACTCACTACACCCTCTTAGGATTCGCTTTCGCTACGGCTACCACACCATACGTGTTAACCTCGCGACATGCCGCTGACTCGCAGGCTCATTCTTCAAAAGGCACGCCATCACACACCCCACCACMMAAGGCRRCRGACCATGCTCTGACGGCTTGTAGGCACACGGTTTCAGGTACTCTTTCACTCCCCTCCCGGGGTACTTTTCACCATTCCCTCACGGTACTTCTCCGCTATCGGTCACACTGAGTATTCAGGCTTACCGGGTGGTCCCGGCAGATTCACAGCAGATTCCACGAGCCCACTGCTACTCGGGAATACGATCAAGCACAACACGCCACATTTTCAGGTACGGGACTCTCACCCACTCCGGCAGACCATTCCAAGCCACTTCCCCTAACACAACGCACCACACCACAAGCACGGCAGCACTTGCAACAACCGCATCCCACAACCCCACACACGCAACCCCTGCCGAGTCTCACACGCGCATGGTTTAGCCAACATCCACGTTCGCTCGCCACTACTAGCGGAATCACATATTGTTTTCTCTTCCTACGGGTACTAAGATGTTTCACTTCCCCGCGTCACCACCACACCAGCTATTTCATTCACCAGCACAGCGACCATGCACAACCATGGCCAGGTTACCCCATTCGGACACCCTCGGATCAACGCTCAATTGACAACTCCCCGAGGCTTAACGCAGCCTTTCACGTCCTTCATCGGCTCAGCATACCAAGGCATCCACCGTGTGCCCTTCCAACACAACAACACACACAAACAATAAAGATGCTCGCGTCCACTATACAGTTCCACAAACAACACCAAAACAACCACAACACACACCCTCAAACCAACCCAACAACACATCAGATCAATCAGAACATGCATATATCTGTGCCTGCCCCAGACACCCAACAGCGCGCCACGAATGCCCCATCATCATCAACCAACCACAACCATCAAGTAGTAACCAACAGTTTGGAAGTCCACCTGGAAAAAACAAAAAACAAAACAGTGCTGCACACATATTCAGCGGCCACCACCTACAGCAACCACCACACACAGCACCACACAAAAAAGCTCCTTAGAAAGGAGGTGATCCAGCCGCACCTTCCGGTACGGCTACCTTGTTACGACTTCGTCCCAATCGCCAATCCCACCTTCGACCACTCCCCCCAGCAAACGCTGGTTAGGCCATGGGCTTCGGGTGTTACCAACTTTCATGACGTGACGGGCGGTGTGTACAAGGCCCGGGAACGTATTCACCGCAGCATTGCTGATCTGCGATTACTAGCGACTCCGACTTCATGGGGTCGAGTTGCAGACCCCAATCCGAACTGAGGCCGGCTTTCAAAGGGATTCGCTCCACCTCACGGTCTCGCAACCCACTGTACCGACCATTGTAGCATGTGTGAAGCCCTGGACATAAGGGGCATGATGATTTGACGTCATCCCCACCTTCCTCCGAGTTGACCCCGGCAGTCTCTCATGAGTCCCCACCATCACGTGCTGGCAACATAAGACAAGGGTTGCGCTCGTTGCGGGACTTAACCTGACACCTCACGGCACGAGCTGACGACAACCATGCAGCACCTTGTAATACAAGTCCGAAGAAACACCATCTCTAAAGGCGTCGATCCTGCATATTAAGCCCTGGTAAGGTTCCTCGCGTATCATCGAATTAAACCACATGCTCCACCGCTTGTGCGGGCCCCCGTCAATTCCTTTGAGTTTTAGCCTTGCGGCCGTACTCCCCAGGCGGGGCGCTTAAAGCGTTAGCTACGGCACAGAAGTCGTGGAAGACCCCCACACCTAGCGCCCACCGTTTACGGCGTGGACTACCAGGGTATCTAATCCTGTTCGCTACCCACGCTTTCGTCCTCAGCGTCAGTTACTAGAGATCTGCCTTCGCCATCGGTGTTCTCCTGATATCTATGCATTTCACCGCTACACCAGGAATTCCACTCCCTACAGCACTCAAGTTATGCCCGTATCGCCTGCACGCCCGAAGTTAAGCCCCGGAATTTCACAGACGACGCGACAAACCACCTACGAGCTCTTTACGCCCAGTAATTCCGGACAACGCTCGCACCCTACGTATTACCGCGGCTGCTGGCACGTAGTTAGCCGGTGCTTCTTCTCCAGGTACCGTCACCAAAAAAGCTTCGTCCCCAGCGAAAGAGGTTTACAACCCGAAGGCCGTCATCCCTCACGCGGCGTCGCTGCATCAGGCTTGCGCCCATTGTGCAATATTCCCCACTGCTGCCTCCCGCAGGAGTCTGGGCCGTATCTCAGTCCCAATGTGGCCGTACACCCTCTCAGGTAAGCTACCGTCGACGCCTTGGTAGGCCATTACCCCACCAACAAGCTGATAGGCCGCAAGCTCATCCCACACCAGCCCCCAAAACAGAAGCCTTTCCACCATGACACAAAAGCATGGTCCTATCCAGTATTAGACCCAGTTTCCCAGGCTTATCCCAAAGTGCAGGGCAGATCACCCACGTGTTACTCACCCGTTCGCCACTCGAGCACCCCAACCAAAGCCAGGGCCTTTCCGTACGACTTGCATGTGTTAAGCACGCCGCCAGCGTTCGTCCTGAGCCAGGATCAAACTCTCCACAAAAACAAAATCAGCTTAAATGAAAAGCCAAACCCCAACAAAAAACAAACAACCAACAAAACAATCAGTTGTCCAAAAAAACAAAAACAAAACAGTTGAAAAACCAATCCCAACCATCCCACTGCGACCAGCCCAAAGCCAGCTCACGAAGCACAAACCCCGCCAGCAACCAAACCAACCACAACAAAACAGCCACAACCAGCCAACAACAACAAAACAAACATGACACACTATCGAGTTCTCAAACAACACAGCTAAACCACAACCAAAACCCACAAGGACCCCGCCGCGGTGACTCGAACCAATCTACACACCCCACCACAAACCAACAAACCCGCAGGTCAATCGCATAAATTAACGAACGCCCGCGCGCGATCACCGATACATGCCGCGGCTTTCGGCAACCCGTTCCACAAGCGAGTGCAATTCCGCACGGCTCATATCCAACTTCACGGCTTCGTCGATAAGCGGCGCTAGGTAGTGGGCGGCAAACGCTTCTCGGCGCCGCGCCACAATCCGCGCCCGTGCCCCTTCCGCAACAAACATCCCGATGCCGCGCCGCTTCTCCAATACGGAAGTGTCCACCAACAGGCTTAACCCCTTGCGCGCGGTGGCCGGGTTAATGCTGTGAAAAGTGGCCAATTCATTGGTGGAGGGAGCGCGCTCCCCTTCGCGCAGGGATTCCTCGGCGATTGCATCCTCAATGAGCGAGGCGATCTGACGGAACAGCGGCGCCGTGGCCTCGTCCATGGGTATCTCCGATCGCGGATGGTCGGTTGGTTACCTAGGTAGCTAACCGCATAAGCGGCGGTTTTCCAAAATTGCGCAGCGTGCCACCAAAGGGCACGCAATTGATAAGGCGACATGTAGGGCCCGTAATACCAGCTGCGAAGCATAATTTCCCAACCCCACCACGCACTCCTCTTCCCCCAGCACACAACACATTTCCCAAATGGCCAATGCCCCATTTTCAGTGACCGCACTTCGACGAGACCCCCCACCGTAGGGCACACTGGTACCCAAACTGACTTAAATTCGCTAGTGAACGGAAATTAGGAGCCATGCTTGAGCGCACAACTGTCTTTGTCGATACCTCTTATCTACTGGCAAGCTTTTACAACTCATGGGAAACGGGAGCGCGCGCGCAGTTAGAAATCGATCTACCAGAAGTAGTCAACGTTCTTGGCGCGATGATCGAGGAGCAATTAAGTCAACCGATCCAGCGTCAATTGTGGTACGACGGCATACCTGAGTCCGGACCGCATCGCTACCAGCGCGCGCTACGCACCTGCGATGGCGTGCAGCTGCGCGCCGGACAGCTCATCGAGTGGGGCGAGCGACGCACCCAAAAGGCCGTGGATACGCGCCTCGTAGCCGATATGGTGCTCGCGGGCGTACGTGGCACCTGTTCCGATATCGTGCTGGTTTCGGGCGATGCGGACATGATTCCGGGCGTACAAGAGGCGACGGCGGCAGGGGTTCGTGTCCATTTGTATGCGTTCGGGTGGGAGTCCATGTCTTCGGCGCTCCGGCACGCGTGCGATTCCACCACGATCCTGGATCCGCGCGAAGATTTCTCGGATTGCATGCAGCTGCAAGTACTGGAGGGGCCGCTGCCGCCGACGATCCGATGCAAGCCAGTGGGGGACGCGGAACCCCTCGAGGAATCCGGCCCGACCTCGGTGCCCGGCTTGGCGATCTCGGAGCAAGAACGCATCGTAATGTCGCCGCACTCCGCCACCACCATGTCCCCCGCCAACGACTATCAACCAATTCCGCCGGAAGCGGTGGCCTCCCTCGATTCCGAAGAAGAAGACGAATTGTCCGCTGTGGAGGCGGGCCTGCATGACGCAATGCAGCGGACTCAGCAGGAAGAGCCGGCAGACGCGGCGTCGAAAAGCGATTCGGAAAATGGGCAAACGCCCACGTCGCGCGAGTTTAATGAGGCGGAGGTGGACAGCCCCAAACCTACGCCAGCGTCGGTGCCAAAGACCACGTCACGGCCAAATCCGTCGATGATGGCACCGCGCCGCAAACTCCGCTCGCGCTATGTGCCGCTGCCCAATGAGGTGTGGGCCTCCGCCGGCATTCAAACACCCTACGATGTGGGACAACAATATGCGTCCTGGTGGTACGAAAACGCCGCATCCACCGACCAACGCGACAATGCGCACATGCTTTCGGGCGGCGGATTGCCTCCGGAGATCGACCGTCCGCTGCTGCAATTCGCGTGCGAAACGCTGCACGAATACACGCTTTCAGAGGTGCAGCGCGTGAGCCTGCGCGATGGTTTTCACGCAGGCATCCGCATGGTGCTGATTAATCAATCGGGCAGGCGAAACTCCTAGCGCTCGGAACCCGGCTTCTCATCGAGGGGCGCATGGACGTCCGCACCCAGGTCGCGTTTGACCTCGGTGTATACGGGCGTCGGGTTCGGCTGCTCGGGCGCCTCCTCAGAGTCGGCCACCTCTTCCATCTCCTCCGACACTTCCGCCTCATCCGGCTCGGGCGCCTCCTGCCCACCGCCATCTTCCTCGATCTCCGCGTCATCGACAACGCGTTCGCCCTTGCCGGCTTCCAGTTCGCCGGTGGTTTCGGTGGCCAATTGCGCGCGGATTTCCTCGAGGCGGGCGCTGGCGCGCATATCGGACGCGCCGGACATGATTTCTTCCATGCGGGACGTCGCGGACGAGGATTCCGCCAGCTCCTGCGCGCCCAACGCCGTGGCGTACCTGCGTTCGATCTTCTCGCGTACCGAATCCAGCGTGGGCACATTGGCATCGGGGTCGCGGCCGAGCACTTCGTCCATGCTTCCCATGGCTTTCACGCTGGCCTGCTGCATGGCGGCCTGATCCGCCTGCGCCCGCAATTGGTCCAATTGCGCCATCTGGTCCCGCAGGCGCAGCTCGGATTCCTTCGCCATTTGTTGCGCCTTTTCGGCAGCGGATACCGCCTGGCCATGCATGGTTTTTGCGTCTTCGAGCTGCTGCTCCACCGTAACCAATTGCGTGGCATACGCCTCCGCCACTTCATTGTCGCCGGCGTTGATTGCGGCCCGCGCCTGCTGTTCGAGTTTCTGCTGTTGTTCTTGCAGGCGATGCAGCTTTAATTCCCATTGTCGGCGATCGCCCAGCAATGCCGCCGCATGGTCCACAATTGACTTATGTTGCCGCTTTGCCTCGTCCGCAGCTTGTTGTAATTGGACTTTCGGGTCCGCATTTTCATCTATCGCGCGATCTAACGAAGCGGTGAGGTATTTCCAACCCTTGCTCAACGGATTTGGCATGTGAGCTAAACCACCTTTCATAGGGGAGTGCGGGGGTGTTGAATCCGTCACCATCCTACGCAGAATGGACCGGCGCTCACAGGGTTTGCGCTCACATTTGAATCGAAGGTTGCCAAAAAGCAATAAACCCCACCGTTCAGGGTGGGGTTTACGTTGTGTGCTTTATTGCTGTTCTTTTTGGTGCTCCTCAATTTGGCGGCGCACATCATCCATATCCAGCTCCGCCACCTGGGTGATCAGCCCTTCCAAGGTTTGGGCGGGGATGGCACCCGGCTCGCGGTACACCAAAATCCCATCGCGGAAGATCATCAGCGTGGGGATCGACTGGATCTGCAGCGCCGCGGCGATACCCTGGTGCGCCTCCGTATCCAGCTTGGCAAACACCTTGTCGGGGTGCGCCTCGGAAACCTTTTCATAGATCGGGCCGAACTGACGGCAGGGCCCGCACCACGGCGCCCAGCAATCCAGCAATACGATGCCCTCCTGGGACACAACGCCTTCGAAAGTCTCGTCGGTAATGTCGATGGTGGCCATGTTCGGTGTTCTCCTTATGCATTGTGTTTGGGTCCGGCGTTCGCCAGCATGTCTAGACAGACCAACACTGTTTGCGGCTCCCGCATTCCCATGCGCGAGGGGGTCGCGGCGATCTTGATCTCGCCGTATAAAGGATACGGATGTTTCCGCAAGATTTCTTGCTTCTCACCGTTTTTCAAGTAGTTTCCCAACTGAAGGATTGAGTCTCCTATGAGCGCCAAGCAATACAACGTTTCCGGCATGACCTGCGAACACTGCGCGCAGGCCGTAAAGACCGAGGTCGGCGAGCTCGCCGGCGTCACCGGCGTAGCGGTGGATGTCGCCGCCGGCGTGGTCTCCGTCTCCGGCGAAGGTTTTACTGATGCAGGTGTCCAGGCCGCCGTCGAGGAGGCCGGCTATAAGGTTGTAAGCTAACCCTCACCTGCCGCTTTGAGCCCGCGGAATGCACTCGCTGCGCCGCGGGTTATTGCTTGTAGGGCCTAGGTAGTTTTCGATTTTCCCGGTAGGAGATGGGTCGGTATGAGTGAATCCACGCTGGAATTGCAGCACGTTGATATCGGTGTGACCGGCATGACGTGCACGTCGTGCTCGTCCCGCGTGGAGCGCAAGCTCAATAAGCTGGACGGCGTCACGGC
This sequence comes from Corynebacterium canis, assembly GCF_030408595.1. NCBI lineage: Bacteria > Bacillati > Actinomycetota > Actinomycetes > Mycobacteriales > Corynebacteriaceae > Corynebacterium > Corynebacterium canis. The sequence continues at coordinate 2,974,613 of NZ_CP047080.1, forward strand.
CACGGTGAACTTTGCCACCGAAACGGCGTCCGTGGATTTTAACCCCGCCGCGGTCTCCGCCGAGGATTTGATGGCTACGATCCAAAAGACCGGCTACGGCGCGTTTTTCACCAATACCGACGCACCAGTTGCCGACGTTCCAGAGCCGAATCAACCCACTCCAACGGAAACCCAGGACGGGGAGCTGCGGCATCGGCTGGTGGTGTCCGCGCTGCTTGGCGTGCCGGTGATGGTGTTGTCCATGGTCCCGGCGTTGCAATTTGATTATTGGCAGTGGGCTTCGTTGACGCTGGCGGCGCCGGTGTACGTGTGGGGTGGTTGGCCGTTCCACCGCGCGGCGTGGACGAATCTGCGCCATGGCGCCTTCACCATGGACACGCTGATTTCCTTGGGCACTACGGCGGCGTTTTTGTGGTCGCTGGTGGCGCTGTTTATCGGCGGCGCGGGGGAGAAGGGCATGGTGATGCACTTCAGTTTGACTGCGCACGCGGGCGGCGGTTTGCACGAGATTTACCTGGATACCGCCACGATGGTGATTGTGTTTCTGCTGCTGGGGCGCTGGTTTGAGGCCCGCGCAAAGGGGCAGTCTTCCGAGGCGTTGCGCGCATTGCTCGACCTCGGCGCCAAGGACGTTTCCGTGCTTATCGACGACCGCGAAACCCGCCGCCCGATTTCCGCCTTGCGCGTGGACGACCTCTTTGTTGTCCGCCCAGGTGAAAAGATCGCCACGGATGGGGTAGTGGTGGCCGGTGCGTCGGCGGTGGATGAATCCATGTTGACGGGGGAGTCGGTGCCGGTGGAGGTGAGCGTCGGCTCCCGGGTCACCGGTGCCACATTGAATACCTCCGGCCGCTTGGTGGTGCGCGCGGAGCGGGTCGGTGCGGATACCAAGCTCGCCCAGATCACCCAGCTGGTCACCAATGCGCAGGCCAGCAAGGCACCGGTGCAACGGCTTGTAGACCGTATCGCACAAGTCTTCGTCCCCATCGTTATCGCGGCCGCCATGCTTACCCTCGCGGGCCACGTCTTGGCCGGTAACCCCGTCACGGACGCCTTTGCGGCCGCCGTCGCCGTGCTGATTATCGCCTGCCCGTGCGCCCTCGGCCTGGCCACCCCGACGGCCCTGCTGGTGGGCTCGGGGCGCGGCGCGCAATTGGGCCTGCTGATCAAGGGCCCGGAGATCCTGGAGTCCACCCGCCGTGCGGACACGATCGTGCTGGATAAGACGGGCACGGTCACCACGGGCATTATGGCGGTGACCTCGGTGCGCCCCGCCCCCGGCTTTACCGAGGAAGAGGTGCTCAACCTCGCCGCCAGCGTCGAATCCGCGAGCGAACATCCGATCGCCCGTGCGATTACCGAGGCCGGCGAACCACGCCCAGTGACGGACTTCCGTAACGAGGCCGGGGTGGGCGTGCACGGGGTCGTCGATAAGCGAAACGTTACGGTGGGTCGCGCCACGGAGCGTATCGACGCCGCGACCACCGTCGCCGTCACCGTCGATGGCGCGCCCGCAGGTCTGATCGCGGTGCGTGACACGGTAAAGGAAAGCTCGCCGGAAGCCGTGGCGGAACTCAAGGCCCTGGGGCTCACGCCCGTGCTGCTGACCGGCGATAACGAGCAGGTGGCGCGCGTGGTGGCCGCGGAGGTGGGCATCGAACGGGTGATCGCCGAGGTGATGCCGGAAGACAAGGTGGCGGAGATCCAAAAGCTGCAGGAGCAAGGCCGCAAGGTGGCCATGGTCGGCGATGGCGTCAACGATGCCGCGGCACTGGCGCAGGCCGACCTGGGCCTGGCGATGGGCGCCGGCACCGACGTTGCCATCGAGGCCAGCGATATCACCCTGATGCAAAATGACCTGCGCGCCGCCAGCAAGGCCATCCGCCTTTCGCGGGCCACGCTGCGCACGATCAAGGGCAACCTGTTTTGGGCGTTCGCCTACAACGTGGTGCTGATCCCGGTGGCGGCGCTGGGCTTGCTCAACCCGATGTTGGCGGGGGCCGCGATGGCGGCGTCCTCGGTGTTCGTGGTGACCAATTCCCTGCGCCTCAAGAGGTTTTCCTAGTGGCGCCGTGAGGCGACGATCATGCGGTCTACGGTGTGCAACACCTCGTCCACGATCGCGGGATCTATGCCGCGTTCCTGCCGGGCGTCCAATAATTCCTGCTGGGCGGCGGTTAGGGCTTCGGCGCGAATCCCGGCGACGTGTCGACGCAGCTCGTCAAAGCGTTCGTCGTCAAGCACATCGACGTGCTCCACACCGATTTCCCGGGAGAGCCACGCCTGGAAACTCGCCACAGTACCCACCGGCAGCTCTTCCGCATGCCTGTGCAATACCTCAACCGCAGCGTCATGCGCGCGTTTGGAAAGCGCGGCGCGGGCGATATCCCCATGGGCATCCGGCCCCCGCTCCAGACTGAGCTGGCGCATAAGCCAGGGGAGCGTCAGGCCGGGCAGCACCATGGTTATCAACAGCACCACCAGGGCGATCACCGTGAGCTCGTGATGCAGGGGTACCACATCCATGGGGATCGATAGCACCAGGGCCAGGGTGACCAAGCCGCGCATGCCCGCCCAGGTCAGCAGCAGCACCTCCTGCAACCGCAGCGGCGCGACATTCTTACGGCGCTTATGAATATTCCACTTGCAATAGAGCCACATCCAGGCGAAACGCACCACGATCAGGACCAGCGAAAGCACCACACCCACAAACACCGCGTGCCAAAGCTCGGAACCGACCTCGTTCACGGCGTCTCGGACGGACAGGCCGATCAGCCCGAAGGCCACGCCGGTAAAAAGCATTTCCACCGTTTCCCAGAAGGCGTGCCCGGTGAGGCGATCCTCGGCGTTCACGCTCACCCGCGAATTCATTTCCACGGCGGCGATCACGATGGCGATCACGCCGGAAGCATGAAGTTCCTCGGCCACCACGTAGGTAACAAACGGGATCACCCAAGACAGCGCATTACGGGCGACGGTGGAGTGCATCCAGTCCGTGAGCTTTGCCGCGCAAAAACCGATAACCAGGCCTAAGACGGTGGCCACCACGGCGGAATACAAAAATTCCTCGATGCCGGTCTGGAAGCTCAGGTCCTCGCCTGCGGTGAGCGCGCCGAGGGCTACGTGGAAGGCCACGATAGACGCGGCGTCGTTAAACAAACCCTCGCTCTGCAGGGTGGAGGTAAGGCGGCGTGGCACGCCCGCGGGCTCGGCGACAGCGTCAACCGCAACCGGATCCGGGGGAGCGAGCGCCGCGCCCAAAATAATCGCGCCGGCGAGCCCCAACGACGGCAAAAGCCACATGGAAACGCCCGCAACGGCCCCGGTGGTGGCAAACACCAGCAATACCGACAGGCTCAATAGGGTAGCGCGCTGCTCCTTGATCTGACCCCAGCTAGTGCGGCGGGCCAGCGCCCACAACAGCGGCGGGATAAAGATTGGCAATATGAGCTCGGGGGGAATCTTCAGCTCGGGGATGCCCGGCAACACCATGGTTGCGGCCGCGACGAGCGTGAGCAGCACGGGCCACGGGAGCCCAATGCGGTCGCCGATAGCGACGACGATCATGGTGGCCAAAAGCACCCCCATGACCACTAACAGCGCTTCCATCCGGTAGGTTCACCTTCCTTCTACGCGTGCGGCGGACCGCCCCTGAAGTGGGGCTAATTTTAGGCGCTGATACCGTCAAGCGATACGATCATGTAATTTGAATCACTTTTTATGAGTGGAGGTGCTGCGTGCTACCAACGTGGCTACGTGTTGCGCTCGGATTATTCGCGATCGCTTTTGGTGCCAACGTCTTCGCACCTCTCTTACCCGTGTATCAGCGCCTTGAGGGATTGAACGCCACACAAGTCACTTGGATCTTTGCCATTTATGTTGGTGGATTAGTGCCGGCATTGCTAATCGGCGGCCCCTTATCAGATAGGCTAGGGCGGCGCGCCCTTATCCGACCTGCACTTATAAGCTCAGCATTAGGTTCAATAGTGATCATCGGAGGCGGCGTCGGGCCGCAATGGCTGCTCACCGTCGGTCGTTGCATCGCCGGCATCGCGGTCGGATTGGTCATGGCGGCGGGGGCGGCCTGGCTGAAACAAGTATCCACGGACTCGCCGCAAGCGGGCGCACGCAGGGCCACCATCGCGCTCTCCGCAGGCTTCGGCGGCGGGCCGCTGGTGGGAGGCGTGGTGGCCGAATGGCTCCCACAGCCCGACCTCTGGCCATTCCTGATCCATTTGGCGCTCTTAGCCCTGATCACGCCGCTGGTATGGAATGCGCCGGCCCCGGAGGTCGTGGTCACGCAAAAACGTAAATTGGTGCCACGCACGGCCTTTACAGCGCGCTTTATTTGGGCCATCGCCGCGTGGGCGCCATGGGTGTTCGGCACCGCAACAATCTCCTTTGCCACCCTTACCTCGCTGGTGGCCATGCACACGCCCGCGCCGATCGCCTTTACCGGGATGATCGGCGCACTCACCATGCTCACCGGCGTGGCGGTACAACCCCTGGCCGGGCGGCTGGGCAATAGCTACGTACCGCCCGCCATCGCCGGGCTCAGCACCGCCACCATCGGGCTGATCTGCGGCGCGATCGTCGCCTGGACGCTCAACCCCTGGCTGCTGCTACCCACCGCCGTGCTGCTTGGTGCCAGCTACGGCACCATGATGGTCTCGGGGCTGCGCGAAGTGGAACAACTCACGCCCCCAGACGAGCTCGGGGCGCTTATCGCCGCCTTCTATTCGCTCACGTACGTCGGATTTTTCGCGCCCTTCGCGCTCTCCATTCTCGGGCCGCAATTCGGCTACGTTACCTGCCTGCTTATCGGGGCGGCGGTAACATTCGCGTCCATCGTGCCCGTGACGCGGGTGGTGCGCCGGACTTCGGAAGGGTAGCTAAGGTTGCCTGGGGTGGGGTCGGTTAGCCGCGGGCGAGATCGACGAAGCGAGAATAGTGCAGCTGGTGCGCGACTGGGATAGTGCCGATGGGGCCGCCACGGTGCTTGGCCACGATGATGTCCGCCTCGCCGAGGCGCTCGCTATCTTGATCTTGGGAGTCCGGGCGGTAGAGCAACATGACTATGTCCGCGTCCTGCTCCAGCGAACCGGATTCGCGCAGGTCCGCGACTTGGGGTTTTTTGTCGGTGCGGGATTCGGGGCCACGGTTGAGCTGAGAGATAGCCACGAGGGGAACGTCCAGCTCCTTGGCTAAGAGTTTCAGCTGGCGGGAAAACTCCGAGACTTCCTGCTGGCGGGATTCCACGCGTTTGCCGGAGCTCATGAGCTGGAGGTAGTCGACCACGATCATTTGGAGGTCGTATTGCTGCTTCAGGCGGCGGGCCTTGGAGCGGATCTCCATCATGGTGAGGTTGGGGGAGTCGTCGATAAAAAGGGGGGCGTCTTCGATTTCGCCGGCGCGGTTGGCGAGCTTCGCCCATTCCTCATCGGTCATGCGGCCGCCGCGCATATCCGAAAGCTTCACCGAGGATTCGGCGGACAGCAGCCGGAACATAATCTCTACCTTGGACATTTCGAGGGAGAAGATCACGGAAGCCTTGCGTTCCTTGATCGAACACGCGCGCATAAAGTCGAGGGCTATTGTGGATTTACCCACGCCTGGGCGCGCGGCGACGATGATCATTTGCCCACCGTGGAAACCATTGGTCAGGTGATCAAGGTCCGCGAATCCCGTGGGGATGCCGGTGGCAAGCCCGCCGTCCGCGGCGATCTTATCCAGCTCGTCCATGGTGGGCTGGAGGATATCCGCGAGGATGGAGTAATCCTCCGAAACCTTTTTCTGCGCGATGGCGAAGACTTCTTGCTGCGCCATGTCCACCACGGCGTCAACCTCGGCGCCTTCCGTGCCCTCGTAGCCGAGCTGAACAATGCGCGTACCTGCGTCGACAAGGCGGCGGAGCACCGCCTTTTCCGCCACAATCTCCGCGTAATAGCGCGCGTTCGCCGCCGTGGGCACGATTTGAAACAGCGTGTGCAGATAGGGCGCACCGCCCACGCGTTCAAGGTCATTATGGCGATCGAGGCGGCCAGCGACAATAACGGGGTCTACCTCTTTGTTATCGCTAAAAAGATCCAGGATCGCCTTGTAGATCAATTGATGCGCCGGGCGGTAGAAGTCCTCCGGGGTGAGTTCTTCAATAATGTCTGTGATGGCGGCCTGGCTCATCAGCATAGCCCCTAAAACGCCCTGCTCAGCCTCGTTATCGTGCGGCGGCTGGCGGCCAAACTCCCGGTTCGGAGGATTCGGTGGGCCGCCCGGTTGGTAGTACTGCGCACGCGATCCGCTCACATCTCGGGCGAATGCCGGGGTGGGCAGCGCCATATCTGCAGCATCGTCGTAGGGGTAACTCGGCGGCGGTGGTGGAAGGTAGTCGTCGTCAAAGCTGGCGTTCAGTGAATCACTCATTGACCAGCTCCTTTATCGCTTGCAACCGGGGTTATTCGGACGCCAATATCCACGATACGTTCTGCGAGTATAACGAAGCCACGATTGTGTGGGTCAATTGGCCCACATATGAGCTCTCCGCAACCTTCACACAATCTTCACAGAAGCAACCGTTGATGCTTCACATTCAGGGTGTTGATTAGGAGGTACACCAAGAAAGGAGCTTCACTATGAAGAAACTGCACTCCCGTGTAGCACTGATCGCCGCTGGAATTCTCGCCGCTGGGGCGCTGGCCATGCCAACCTATGCGCTGGCCACCAACATCAGCACGTCCGCAACCTCGAGCACCTCCACCACCGATGCAAATAAGGATTCGAACACGGGGGACGCGGGTAAGCCGCAGCGTCCGGGCAAGATTGACTTCTCCTCCGACGAAAATCTCTCCGAGGTCGGCGAGAACTTCCGCATGACCCGCGACCTCTACACCGCGATCGCGGAGCACTACGAGGAGTCCACCCTGTTTGAGCGGTTCGATAAGAACGGCGGCCCGGGCCGCGGCGGCGGTGGGCCCGAGCGCTCCGATGCTCCGCAGGGTGAGCAGCGCCCCGAAGGCGGCCCTGATGGCGGCGGCGCTCCGGACGAGCAGCACATGCCCGGCACCTATGAGAACGCGGACGTGCAAAAGCGCTACGACGAGCTGTTAAAGCGCGCCAAGACGTCGCTGGATGAGGCTTACAAGGTGGCCATTGAGGCGGAGGAATACAATATCGCCGCCGTGGACAAGGCCCTCGAATCCACCGATTCCGCGGAAACCAAGGAGGCCTTGGAACGCCTTCGCGGTGCCGCCGAAAAGCACCTTGACCGCTTTACCCTCGCCGCCAACGGGGAAACCGTAGAGGATGAACGTCCTCAAGACGGGAAGCGCGGCAAGGGTGAGAAGCGCCAGCAGGAGGATACCAGCCAGGACAGCACGACTGAACAGCCTTCCACCGAGCGCTCCAGCTAGGAGGTAGCCGCGGTTGGCAATTCGAGGGTAAAGGTGGTGCCTTTTCCTAGCCCCTCAGATGCCGCCGTGAGTTCGCCATTCATGCCGCGCATGAGTTGGCGGGCGATGGTGAGGCCCACCCCGGATCCTTCGGAGTGGGCGACACCGTCGCTGACCCGATAGAAACGTTCGAAAATACGCTCTAGGTCTTCGCTGGCGATGCCGATGCCGGTATCGCGGACGTGTATGCGCGCCACATTTCCCGAGGCTTCACCGATAAGGGTGATCTTGCCACCGGGAGGTGTGGCGCGTAGTGCATTTCCGATCAGGTTTGTGAGCACCTGGGTGATGCGATCGGCGTCCCCAGATACGGCGGGGAAATAGCCGGTGCGGGAGAGGGCAATGTTGGCATCTTCGGCCTGCACAGCGAAGCGGGCGAGCACGGCGTCGATAAGCTGTTCTAACGCTACGGTGTCGAGGCGAATGCGGATGCGGCCTTCTTGGGCGCGGGAAAGGGCCGTGAGGTCGTCGCTAAGCCGGCGAAGCCTGCGCACCTCGGCGCTGATTAGGCTCAAACGTTCGGGGTCGCAGGCGAGCACGCCATCGATCATTCCTTCGACGTTGCCGTCGATGACCGTGAGGGGGGTGCGCATTTCGTGGGCGACCTCGCCGATCAGCCGCATGCGCGTCGCTTCAACCTCCGCCAACGCCTCGCCGAGGGCATTAATGTCTTCGGCCAAGATTGCTAATTCCGGCTCGTTAGGGATGTCCACGCGGTAGCCGTAGTCGCCGCGCGCCATCGCCCCCGCCGCCGCGCTTACCGTTTCCAATGGGCGCAGCAATTGACGTGCGAGAATAATGCCCAAAAACGCGGCGAGGAGCACCCCGATCGCGGTGCCTAGGAACAGGGTGTTGGTAAGCGTGGCGGAGAAGTTTTCACGCACCGCAGGTCCGCCGAAGTGTTCGGGAGGCTCGGGGCCGATGCGGCGGTCGAAGTCGCCGGGGGCCACGGACGCCACGACGCTAAACGTCACGATCGCGCCACACGCCACCACGAGGAGGTGCGAAAGCACCAAACGCATCGATAGTTTCATCGAGCATCGCCGCCAATGTACTTGTAGCCGACGCCGCGCACAGTTGCGATTATGCGTGGCGACGTCGCGTCGTCCCCAAGCACGTGCCGGATCGTCCGTATATGCACGTCCACGACGCGTTCATCGCCGAAAAAATCGTATCCCCACACAGATTCTAAAAGCTGCGCGCGGGAGAACACGCGGCCGGGGGACTCGGCGAGCGCGGCGAGGAGGTCAAAATCGAGGGCGCTAAGCTGCACGGGTTTGCCTTCGAGCAATACCTCGCGGCGGGCCGTATCCACGCGAAGCAGCGAGGTATCGGTGGCTGCTGCTGGGCGATTACGGCGCAGCACTGCCTTGACGCGGGCGATCACCTCGCGCGGGCTAAACGGCTTGGTGATGTAATCGTCCGCGCCGACGCCAAGGCCGACGAGGATATCGGTCTCATCCGTGCGAGCCGTAACCAAAATCACAAATGCGCTGGACTGTGCTCGGATTCGCCGCAGCACCTCGAGGCCATCAACATCGGGGAGGCCGATATCCAACAACACGAGTTCGGGGGGCCACTCGGAGATAGTTTCGAGCGCCTCCTGGGCGGTGCCGGCCTGCCGAACCTGGAAGTTTTCTTGCTGCAGGTAGGCGACGAGCACGTCGCGGATGCCGGGTTCATCGTCCACCACCAGAATACGATCCATAGGGTCCTTTGTAACAAAGGTTGGGGTGCCGGCGGGCGATCGGGGAGCGGTGAACAACGCGCCAAAAGATAACGCTTTGCCAACAATTTATCCACGGTGTTACGGAGTTATCCACAGGCAGCGCACAAACATTCACATGGCGCGTCCAGCCTGTGGATAACTATGTGGATAGGGTGTGAAAAACGCTGTGAAAAACGCTCCGAAATACCCCCGCTGACCTGCGCTTTTCCCAACTTTATCATTGTTATCCACAGTCACATGTGAAACATTTGTGGAAAACCTCCAGTTCACGTGGAATTTGGGCTCCCGAAGGCAGAAAATCACATGCGGCCCCACCCACAACCCCCAATGAAAAATCGGGGTCTGTGGACTGGGGCCGCATGTGTGCTGTTGTCGTTGGGCTAACCTCAGTTAGCCGCCGTCGTCTGGCGTGTGTTACGCAGCGACGACCTCAAAGTTCACCGTGGCTGCGATGTTGTCATGCAGTTTTACGTTGACTTGGTACTTGCCGGTGCTCTTCACGTGAGCCTTCGGCAACTCGATGGAACGCTTGTCCAAAGTCGGGCCGCCAGCCTTCTTGACTGCAGCCGCAACATCGTCCGCCTTGACGGAACCAAACAGTTTGCCGCTATCGGCGGAACGAACTGCGATGGTCACGCCTTCCAGCGCCTCGAGTTGTGCCTTCACCTCGCGTGCGTGATCAAGGTCGCGGATAGCGCGAGCTTCCTGGGCACGCTTGATGCCCTCAACCTGCTTTTCAGCGCCGCGGGTCGCAACAATGGCGAGGCCGCGGGGAAGCAGGTAGTTACGTCCATAGCCGGCCTTGACCTCGACGATGTCGCCGGGGACACCGAGATTGTCAACGGCGGCGGTGAGGATCAGTTTCATGATCCCTGCCTTTCGTTGTACATACCGCTGCGCTTTGTTCAAGCGCAACGAGGAAAACTAACAGTTGATCTGGGGTGAGGAATAACCCTCACGCACCTGATTAGAACGGCGGTTCATCATCTGCAGGACCGTATCCACCAGCTGCCGGTGCGGAATTCCACGGATCGTTATCAGGGGCCGCGGTGCTGCCACCGAAACCACCTTGCTGTTGACTTTGCTGCTGCTGGCCACCGCCGCCGCCAAAGCCACCAAAACCGCCTTGGTTTTGCTGGGGTGCCTGCTGCTGTTGGGCAGGTGCACCGCCGCCTTGGCTAGCGCCCTGGCCACCGCCATAACCACCCTGGCCACCACCACGTTGAACGCGGTTGACTTGGGCGGTTGCGAAGCTCAGGGAGGGACCAACCTCATCAACTTCGATCTCGAACACGCTACGCCGATCGCCCTCGCGGGTTTCAAACGAGCGCTGCCGGAGCCGACCGTACACAATCACACGCATGCCCTTGGTCAAGGACTCGGCGACGTTTTCCGCCGCCTGCCGCCACACATTGCATGTCAAATACATGGCTTCGCCGTCGTCCCACTGATTTGTTTGCCGGTTAAACCGACGTGGGGTAGAGGCGATTCGGAAGTTCGCAACCGCCGCCCCGGAAGGGGTGAAGCGGAGTTCTGGGTCGGCGACAAGATTGCCTACGACCGTGATTGTGGTTTCTCCCTGTGCCATGGCTTGAGCTGCCTTTCTGTGCGACGTATGCAGTGAATGCTGTGTGGATGCAGTGTTTTCACAAGGCAAAAGCGATAATAGTACTATCGTTGCCCGCTGTGTCGCTGATTAGCGGTCGCTGCGCAGAACCTTGGTACGAAGAACGGTATCGCTGAGGTTCAGCAGACGATCAAGTTCGAGCACCGTAGCGGACTCGCACTTGAGGTCGACGACAGCGTAAATGCCTTCTTCTTGCTTGTTGATAGGGTAGCTGAGCTTGCGCTTCGGCCAAATATCAACCTTTTCCACGGCGCCGTTTTCCTTGCGAACAACATCGAGGAACTTGTCTAGGGACGGGGCAACAGTGCGTTCATCCTGATTCGGATCAAGGATGATCATGATTTCGTATTGACGCACGGACCTCATCACCTCCTGTGGTCTAGAAATTCTTAGTCGGCCACGCCCCGATGGCGTGGCAGGAGGGTCGTTGCGTCAGCAACCCTTCAAAGGTACCCCACAACCACCTAAGACAAAAATAATGTTGCCCAAAACACCGCAATAGTCACCGGAATCACTGTGATCAATACGATCGCGGCGATAAACAACCCCCAGATCTGCACCGGCCGTTTCTTATACATAAAGCTGGCAAAGGACCCGCCAAAGCACAGAAACCCCAAGAAAACACTCGAAATCGTGACAATCATGGACATGTTAGACATGCGACGTGCTCCTTGCTACAAACGGTCCCGCGAGCGGGTCTTGGCCGCCATGTGCCTCCAATACGGGGTCCACGCTCCGGCCCCACAGCTGGCGCAGGACGAGTACCGTCAACGCCAATAGCAAACCGCCGCGGATGAGTATCACGACGTCGAGAAGCTCATGGTTAATGCCTTTATCTTCAACGCCCAGCATATGCCACATCAGAATCGGCCAAACCGCAGCCTCCGCGCACATCCAGCACCAGGCCAGCCGCCAGCGCGGAACGGCCAACACCACGAGCGGCACCAGCCACAGCGAATATTGCGGGCTCCACACCTTATTGGTCATCAGGAATGCCACCACAATCAGCATCGCCAGCTCCGCCACGCGCGGCTGCTTCGGGCTCTTAAGCCCCGCGTACAGGATCAGCACGCAGCAGAACACGAAGGCGGCCAGGCTCACCGCATTGAGGATCGCCGAGCTGCCCGGAGCGTCGAAACCCTGCCAGCCCGTCACCCGCGACACCACGGCATACACGGTGGTGCCCTCCCAGCCGCGACGTTGATTCAGGCGGAAGAACTCCGCCCAACCTGCCGGGGCGAGGATAATCAGCGGCACGTTCACCACCAGCCATGCGATGCAGGCGCCGGCAAGGAGTTTCAGCCACGCGCCCAACCTGCGGTAGCGCAACGCCAGCGCCAGGTACGCCCCAAGCAGGAAGATTGGCCACAATTTGAACGCGCATCCGAGGCCGATCCAGACGCCCGCCCGCCAGAGCTTGCCCTTTTTTACCGCAAGCATGGCCGCAACGGTCAGCGCGATCGAGGGCGTGTCAAAGTTGGTAAAAGCGTGCACCGCCACCAGCGGGGAGGCGGCCATAAGCACCGTGTCCCACACCCGATTGCCGGTAAGCTCGCGCACCATAATCACTGCTAGGAGCCAGAACGTGGTCAGCGCCAGCGCGGTGATAATAAAGTACAGGCCCGCCTCCGGCAGCGTGTGGCCGGGCGCGATATGGTCCAGCAGGGGATAGGTAAAGCGGGTGATCGTGGCGTTAATCCATTGGAACAAACCTGCGAGGACCGGGTATTCCATAAAGCGGACCACGCCGTCCTCGACCCACGAATAAAAGTACGGAACCGCGCCTTGGTCGAGCCCTTCCGCGCCATACAGCGGAACGATATCGTTGTAGCACGCGGAGAGATATTGTCGACGCCCCGACCAATCCAGCTGCACGCCCCAGTCAACGCGCGTGCCCACCATGCAATTCGCCTTGGTAAAGAACCCGGCACCGAGAAACAGCAGGGCCGTAATGATCAGGGTGCGCTGGGGCGTAAAGAAGCGGGCGCGACCGATGGCGGCGAAGCGCCCCATGGGTCCGCCAAGGAATTCCACGAAACTCTGCGCAGCGGGTTCGGTGTGGGCTGGCTGCACTCTGTGGGTATCACGATCCAGGATCGATGTTTGGGTTTTCATGGAACTCCGATGGCGTAGAACGGACGGGGCGAAGCAAAACCCCGTCCGTGTTGTGTGTCTGTGAACTATTGCTGCGGGCCAAATATGTTTGGCACGCGGATCCCCGGTGCGATTTCCACCGGCTCGGGAGCCTCCGGAACCTCGGGAAGCGCGGGCAATTCCGGCGCCGGCACCAATTCCTCGCTGGTCTGCGGGACGGTGTTCATCGTGGTTGCTGGGGCGTTGTTCTGGTTTTGCGTCGGACCCACGATCTGCGGGTTCGGGCTATAACCCAGGTCTCCGGACGGACTGTTAAAGGTTTCAAAATCCTTTCCGGAAAGCGCCGTATCCATGGTCGCCTTCCAAATCTGCGAAGGCAGGCCGGAACCATAGATGGAAGCGCCCCAGGCGTTGGTCAGCGGTGCGTTGTCTTCGGTGCCGACCCACACGGCCGTCGCTAATTGCGGGGTAGCGCCGATCATCCACGCGTCCTTGTTCTGGCCGGTGTCGCCAAGCTGCGTGGTGCCCGTCTTCGCCGCCGACTGCCGCCCGCCCGCCAACGTATTTCCGTTCGAATACGCCGCGATCGGCAGCATGGCCGCCATCACGTTATTGGCCACATTGGCGGAGACGCGGCGTTCCCCATCGTCGTCGCTGTGTTCGTAGAGCACTTCGCCGCCCGCGGTTTCCACCTTCTGCACAAAGTGTTCCTTGTGCCACACGCCTTCGTTCGCCAGCGTGGCCAGGCCCTCCGCCATGTCCGTGGGGCGCGATTGGTATTGGCCGAGGATAATGCCCTCGTAGGGGGACTCACCGTTTTCGGACAAAGTTTCGGGGATGCCCGGCAGCGACTTTGCGACGCCCAGCGCGTGAGCCATATCAGCAACGTCCTGCGGCCCGTTCTCAAGGTCCTGCTGCAGGCGAATAAAGCTGGTGTTATGGCTGCGCTTCAACGCCTCCTGGATGGCACAGGTGCCACAGCCCACGCCCTCCACATTGGTCACGGTGATATTGCCCGTTTGCACCGGCGCCGAACTATACAGCTTGGACAGCGGAATGCCCTGCTGCAGCGCGGCGGCTAGGCCGAACACCTTGAACGTGGAGCCGGTTTGCAGGGCGGCATTGGCGTAATCCCAACCCGTGGCGTCCTCGCCGCCGTAGTAGGCGCGGATCGCACCGTTACCCGGTTCGATCGCCACCACGGCGACACGCAGCTTGTCGGGCTCGCCCTGCATCACGCTATGCACAGCATCCACCGCGCCTTCCTGGGCGACCGGATCGATGGTGGTGATCACGCGCAGGCCGCGGGTTTGCACATCCGTTTCGGAAATGCCGAGGGTAGCCAGCTCCGAAATAACCTGGTTTTTGATCAGGCCGTTCGGGCCCGCGGCCTCCGTATAGGCGCTGTTCTGAGCGGGGTCGATAACTTCTGGGAACGTTTGTTCATTGCGTTCCTGTTGCGTAATCGCGCCGGTCTGAACCATGCCGTCGAGAACGTAATTCCACCGCTCTTCCGCATCTGGGCGATTCATCCATGGATCCAATTGGCTGGGGCGTTGAATTGCGCCAGCCAGGAAGGCCGCCTCGGAGACGGTGATTTCGCCGAGCGGCTTTCCGTAATAGGCTTGCGCGGCGGCGGAAACGCCGTATGAATTGCGTCCAAAATAAATCGTGTTTAGATAGGCCTCTAACACTTCGTCTTTTGACCACTCATTGGCCATTTTGGACGAATAGACGAGCTCTTTAAACTTGCGCGTCATGGTGCGATCATTACCCACTACAGCGTTCTTCACATACTGCTGCGTAATAGTCGAACCGCCGCCGGCGCTGTCGTTACCGGTAAGTTGGCCCAGCACCGCGCGGCCGAAACCCGAGATCGAGAAGCCGGCATTGCTGTAAAATTCGCGGTCCTCGGCGGCGAGGACGGCATCGCGAAGGTGCTTGGGAATATCATCAAACTTCACCTGCTGGCGGTTGCCCTCCGGCGGCACCACGCGCGCCAATTCGGTAGAGCCGTCAGCTGCGTAAATATAAGAAATCTGCTTGTTCACCAGCTCATCGGGCTTGGGCACCTGAGCGGTGACATATGCGACCATAAACGCCACAACTGGTCCTAATACCGCGACCAGGGTGACCACGAGGAAGGTAATGCCGACGTTCCGGCCAAGCCGGGACTTTTTCTCCTTCGTCCTCGTCCTTCTTTTTTGTTGCTTTTGTTCGTTCACCTAGGGTTCCACTCCATTGTTTGCTTCTTTATGCCCGAACGCTCCCTCACGGGGAAGCGCAATCACGGTGTCACGCTGCTGAGGCTGTTGTTGCCCGGACCAGATGGTTCCATCTGCATGCCGGGCATACTTCGACCGTATGAACTGTTACATCGTGCCCAGACTCTGTAAATGCAGCAATCTCCTCTTCGCTACGGGCAGTACCTGATGCTTTCCCTAGGGTATCGGCAAATACCCACAACACCACCCGCAACTCATCAGAGGCACAGACAGGACAAACGTGGCCCGCTGGGCGACCATGAAAGCGGGCTGCCGTCACTAACAGGAAACTCGCATCGCATACAGCATCCTTAGGTACCGCACCCGAACGCCATTGCTCCAGCAGGCGACGCCGCGCCCACTGGTGACTTACTTCGTTACGATATACGACCACCCCGCCAGTCTAACGCCCATAGCAAGCATCTCTACTGATTCTTTTGGTGTCTCCACACCCCTTTGTGCTGGAAAGGACACGATTGTTTATACGACACCCTAGAACACACGGCTCCGCGCCGACCCCAGATTCGCTATTGTATTTGACACGTGCGGCTAACGCCGCAAAGATTTTTTGTACTGGCAAAATTGAGACTTTGTGGCCATGACCTCGACTTTCATCAGCGATAAACTTTGAAAAACCGTTGACTTTGACCTAATTGTTGCGCGCTAAGGAGTACTATATAAGCCATGTCGAATGCTTCGCCTGAGGAAATTGCCGCCCTTATCCGTCCGTCCCTGACCCAGTTGTATGTGACCTACTTCCGTCGTGCCGATCAATCCGATCTCACCGGACCGCAGCTCACGATCATGACGCGCCTCGCCGAAAACGGCCCGTCGCGTATTAATGAAGTTGCCCGCCGCGAGGGTATCCGGATGCCCACCGCATCCAATGCGCTCCACCAACTTGAACAACGCGGCATGATCGAAAGATTGCGCGATACCGCAGATCGCCGTGGGGTGCGGGTGAGACTTACGGCGCTGGGCCGCACCGAACTAGAACGCGTGGGTGCAGAACGCACCCGATATCTCGCCGAGATGCTCAGTACACTGGAACCAGAACAACTGGAAACCATCAGCGCCTTGGCCCCACTCATCCAGCAACTGGCAGTAAATTACACCTCTGCAACGTTTAAGGACGACGCCAAGGACTAACATCAGCCCGGAGGTTTAGCTGCTCGATGCCCAAGAAGCACCCAACCAGCGCTCGCAAAAACGCTGGTGCGCTCGAGCCGTTACGTGTACTCATCGCTTGGCGTGACGGGGATTCCGGCACCGAAGCTATTCAATTTGCAGCCTGGTTGGCGCGAACCACGCCCATCCAAGTTCGCGCGGTCACGGTATTTACCCGCCCGTGGCCCACCGCCTCGCTGAACAAAATCGGCACTAAGTACCACAAGTGGCTGAAAAAGGAGTCTGCCCGCTACTCCGCAGCTATCAAAAAAGAGCTGACCAACGCTGGCGTCCCCAAAGAGTATTGGGACGATGAGGTTTCCGTCTTCCTTGACGGCACCTCCGAGACCGCGCTGCTCACGCAAGCCGCCACCGCATTTAAGGCCAACCTGGTCGTATTAGGTTCCCATGGCGGCGCACCGAAAGGAAAGTTTCGCGCCGGCTCTACCGCCGACGCCATGTTGCATTCCTCGCCCCTGCCGCTTGGCCTCACGCCCCGCTCGGTCAAACTATCGAAACGAGGCGTCACGCGTATCACGTGTGCCTTTATCGATCTTGAAGACGCGGACTCGCTCATCAACAGCGCGGCCGATCTCGCCGAGCTGTGGAACGTCCCCCTTCGGATTGTCACCTTCGCCCCCGACGAGCTCACCGAAGACCTCGGCCGTAACTTTGACCTAGAAAATGAGTTATCCCACGAATGGCGGGAACACTCTTTGGCGTTCCTTGACCGCATTCATGACATGGTCCTCGAGCGGCATCCACAGCTTTCCATTACTACTGAAATTGGCTCCGGCAAAGGCTGGTCCGGCGCGATTAACGCCCTCAAATGGAAAAAGGGGGACTTGTTATACGTTGGTTCAACCCCGCTTGGGCACTTTGAAAGGGTCTTTGTTGGCTCGGCCACCAACGAAATTCTCCGTCACACACGCGTTCCCATGCTGATTAAACCCGCCGCTTCAAGGTAGCCTCTGCAAACATGAGGAAAGCCTTTATTACAGGAGCAAGTGGCGGGGTTGGCTTAGAAGTTGCCCGCCAATTGAGCGATGCAGGCTGGCAAGTGATCGCGCACTATCGAACCCAACCGAGGGAAATCGACGGCGTGACCTGGTGGCAGGCGGATCTCTGCGCCGAATACGAATTACCGGAAATCCACGAACTCGATGCGCTCGTGCATTGCGCCGGGGTGGCCACACTGGGCAGGGTCAGTGAAGCTCCCCAGCAAGATTGGTTGACCGCAATGGCAGTGAACCTGCACGCCCCGGTCGCAGTGACCAATGCGTTGCTGCCCGCCTTGCGGGCCGCGCACGGCCACGTTGTCTATTTGAATTCGGGAGCAGGACATCGGGCTAACCCCAATTGGGGGGCTTATGCCGCAAGTAAGTTCGCAGCGCGTGCCTGGTGTGATGCATTGCGCGCAGAGGAACCAGTAATCCGCGTGACCAGTGTCCATCCCGGCCGCATCGATACCCCAATGCAAAAACACATCGTCGAACAGGAACAAGGCGATTACGATCCCGCCCAGTATCTCCGGGCGAGCACGGTGGCGGCTGCGGTGGTGTACGCATTAAACACCCCCGATGATTGTGAGCCAAACGAGATGATACTTCGCCCCCGTACCCATTAGAGTCAAAGTATGCACGACCCCCATGAGCGTTTCCCCCACCACCCAGAAAATGACCTTCCGGGAATCCACGAGATTTCGGAAGAGCTGCGTCGTGCCATCGAAACGCCCATGGGAAAAGAACCCGGGGAACAGAAACCCGACGACGCCAGTGATCCGCTGCTAAGGCTCGAACGTAACCGCGACTCCACCCGCCAGGCTATCGGTTTCGCCGTGGCCGTTCCGGCCGTGACCTTCCTCACCGCCTTTATCATTGCGATCATTTCTCGCACTTCCGGCGGCCCGCTGTGCGACGCCGGAATCTCCGACTGGATTTGCAGCCGCCAATTTGAAATCCTGTTCCCGGTCATCCCCGGGGTCATCGCGTTTTCGGGAACCATCCTCGCAGCCTGGATCACCTACCTGAAATGGCGCGCCTACAGGCGGTGGCGTCCGTGGCTGGCGATCATCTGGTTCCTTATGCCTTTTACCCTCGCGTGGATGACCGGATTCGGGACCATGCTTATCATCGGCCAACGCTAACCCGCGCCGTCACTCCGCCACCGCAACTACCCGCCGCAACGCCCCATCGGATTCATACACCACCACCAGTTCATCGCCCGCCCACAGCGCGTCCGCGTATCCGAACGCACGGCCGGTACCGAGTTTGGCCCATTCGCGCCATTGATTCCTATGGTCTAGCAGCATGATTCGGCCCCCGATCCGCCCGGCTTCGGCGTAAATGCATGCGAGCCCATGGGGCGTGTCCACGAGGCTGGCATTACATGCCGCCGCCGGGATTTCCGAACTCCAGTGCGGTTCCGCCCAGGTCAGGCCGAGGTCTTCCGATACGCTCCACCAACGACCCAAAGCACCACTGCGAAAGGCCGCCGTCGAACGGGCAGACATCACCAGCCGTCCGCCAATATATGCGAGCGCGGATTCATCGCAATCGTGTCCGCACGCGGCCCCCGAGCTCCAGGTCTTGCCGGCGTCTTCGCTGCGCCAAGTGGCGTGCCGCGTCCTACCGTCCGCCAGCCGCATCACCGCAGGTTGCAGCCATGTCGATCCCACAACCAAGCCGTGCCCGCTGGTGGCAAATACCCCGCTATATTCCCCCGCAACCGCCCCGGTAATCGTAGAAAACTCCCAGGTCAATCCGCCATCTGCGGACCTACCGATATCCACGTGCAAGGTATCGCGCGCGTCATCGCCCCGCCACGGCCGCGAACCGAAAAACCCAACATCGGCGCTGCGGGCATGGAACAGGACCACCCGCGCGCCGTCGGATATCAGCGATGGGTCCGAAAACCCCGTTTGCGGCTCAACTGCCCCGCTCCGCAGCACCTCCACAACGCCGTCACGCATCATGACCAGGGAGTTTGGGTTGGGCAGGTCGGCTGCCATGGCCCCTCCGATGGCTTCCCAATCGGCGTGCACGGGCGGGGTGCGCGCGTCGCATGCCACGAGGATATGCCCACTGACCTGCGCTATTGCCGGGGCGCGCAGCTCAACAACCCCCGGAACGAGCTTATCGACGTCGCGGGGGTCGAGCAATACGGTGTCTGCGGCGAGGCGCAGCTTAGGCGCCTGAGCCAAGTACCACCTCGAACTCTAAGAGTTCGGCCTTACTTGCTACCGGCTTCTTTTCGCCACCATGTGCGGGCGAATTGTCTTTTTGGGCCTTGCGGGCGTCGCCATCCCGCCACGCAACATAGGATTCCTCGTCGGCCCATTGCGTAACCACGAAATAGCGCGTTTCACCAGCAACGGGGCGGAGTAGCTGGAAGCCTTCGAAGCCGGGGGAGTCATCCACCACATGCTTGCGGGCTTCGAACCTCTTTTCAAGTTCCGCGCCTTCACCTTCGGGAACAGTAAGTGCGTTAATTTTCACGATGCTCATACGCCGTAGCCTACCCTAAAACTAACTTTGACATGCATCATTTCCGCAGTGAACCAGCTCCGGGGTGCCCGCGCAGGATTCGCACATAAGTACCTGCTCCCGACATTCCCCATTATCGCAGTTCACAAACGTGTTCGTCGGGGCATTGCAGTGGATGCAATGGCCGAGTTGCGCAGCGTCGTCACCGAACTCCACGTGCATGCGGCGGTCAAACACATACAGGGAGCCTTCCCACAACCCGTGGTTGCCAAACTTCTCGCCGTACCGCACGATGCCGCCATCGACCTGATACACCTCGGTAAACCCGCGATTGATCATCAGCGCGGACAGGATCTCGCAGCGGATCCCGCCGGTGCAGTACGTGATCACGGGTTTGTCTTTCAGGTGGTCGTACTTGCCGGAGTCCAGCTCGGGGATAAAGTCGTGGGTGGTGCGCACGTCCGGCACCACCGCGCCTTTAAACCTGCCAATCTGGGCTTCCATGGCGTTGCGCCCGTCGAAAAAGACCACCTCGTCGCCGCGTTCGGCAACCAGTTCGTTTACCTCGGCGGGGGAGAGGTGGACGCCGCCGCCGATAACGCCTTCCGCATCGACCTTCAGTTCCCCTGGCGCCCCGAACGCAACGATCTCATTGCGCACTTTCACAGATAGTTTCGGAAAATCCTCCGCCCCGCCTTCGGACCATTTAAATTCGATTCCGCTGAAGTATTCCTTGGTTTTGCGCACGTAGCGTTTACAGGCGGCCATATCCCCGCCGACGGTGCCGTTGATGCCGTGTTCGGAGATCAAGATTCTGCCCCGCAGCCCGAGGGATTCGCACAGGTCACGCTGCCAAAGCATGATCGCCTTGGGGTCCGCAATGGGCTGGAATTTGTAGTACAGGAGAATCTTGCTCTGGGCCATGTGCTTAGTGTAATCCCCGGTACCCGCCCCAAATTCGATTTAGGCTACCCTTTGTTTATGTCGCTTAAAAACACGTTATACAAGGCCACCGTGAAAGGGATGACCCGCGCGGTGTCACGAAACATGGACTTGCCGGACCGCGAGCCCCGCACGGAATTATGCCAGGCGCGGGTGGTGCGCGCGGTGAATTTAGCCCCGCAATTGCGCCGGATCACCTTAAGTGCCGCGCTGTTCCACGATATTGAATTGGGCGGTGCCGATGAATACGTGGGCTTGATTATGCCGAAGCCGGGGGAGACGCTGGTGATGCCCGATCCGAATGTGTTGAACGTGCGCGCGGCGGTAAAGCACCTGCCCGTGAACTTACGCTGGTACACCATCCGCGAATTGCGTAACGACGCCGCGGAGGTCGACCTTGACATAGTCACCCACGGCACCTCGGGGCCCGGCTCCACCTGGACATTACTTGCAAAGGCCGGTGACGAGGTGGGCGTGCGCTTTATGAATTCCTGCCATTACCAGCACACCGGGCCGCAATTCTACTTGGCGGATCCGGCCGCGGCCCCCGCATTGCGCAGCATCTTGGAAACCCTACCGGCGGCGGAAAAGGCCCGCACCCACGTGCTTCTCAACGGCGTGGCTGACGAACTGGAACCACATTTCCCCACCGCTGGCCTGGGTTCGATGGCACGGGATCAAAGCGTGGAAGAATATATGCAGGATCTACCGTTCGACCCCGCCGAGTTGAGTTATGCGTGGCTGTGCGGGGAAGCGGCCCTAGCAACAGGCATGCGCCGCGCCCTCGTAGCCCAGCAGGTTCCGAAAAAACGGATCCTGTTCTCTGGATACTGGAAGCGCGGCGCTGCCCGTACCTAGCTCCTGACTTTCACAATTTGTTTTAGTCACCCGGTTTGTGTGGTGCCTAGAAAGGTTCTATGGTGCTTTCCCGCAACGTGTGATACCTTTGAGCCAGAACCGCCTGTTACGACAGGAGAGGAAGAGGGCCTTGGGACCCCAGCCGGACGACTGGACCCAGGGTCCTCGCTTTGTTCTACAGCGAATCTTCTGCCTTGCAGAAAGAAAGAACATTACCTTTCAGCAAATCCCAGTACTCGGGATTCCCCTGCTTTGTGGCGTTCAAAGCACCTAACACGACGTCAGGGATCCACAACAATGGATCATCGCCACCGCGTGCATGAGAGATTCTTAAGCCTCTATACACACCAGAACTCTGCAAAGCCGCGAGATGCTTAATATCTTTCCGATTCTGAGCTTCCTGTCTAGACTCTAGGGTGAGGTGATAGACCTTCAGTTCCACCAGCTCGTAATAAAGTCTTTCAAGGCATTTGCGACGGTAGCGTTCGGTTTTCTTGCTCTTTTCGCTGCTGTTGGTCACAATCACTTGGATCGACTCAATCTCGGAGATGGTCTTAACGATGGAGCGTCGCCGAGGGGCACTTTCATCAGTCCGGTGCAACTTAATCTGGCCCGGTAGTAACAGGGGCAACAGTTGGTTGCGCAGCTGCTCAAACTGGGCACGTTCTAGAATTGTCGCGCAGATAAGATATTCCTGCGACTCAGGACTGCGCAAAACAGATGACTCATCACCGTAAGCGACCAATTGTGGATCGGAACTCACCTTCCCAGTGTAACTTTCAAGCCCGCAACCTCGTACGATCACTGTCCACCCTAGGTTAGACCCCGCCGAGTTAAGTTATGCGTGGCTGTGCGGGGAAGCGGCCCTGGCAACAGGCATGCGCCGCGCCCTCGTAGCCCAGCAGGTTCCGAAAAAACGGATCCTGTTCTCTGGATACTGGAAGCGCGGCGCTGCCCGTACCTAGCTCACCTAAGAGCTTTATTCTTCCTCTTCCTCACCAATAGTGGTCTCTGCGTCATCCGCATCTAGTAGAGATTCTACACTCTCTTCATCCTGTTCCGTGGCGGTTTCCGGTTGTTCTTCGTCCGTGTCGGCAGCCGGCTCCGGCGCGTCCTGGATTAGGAACTGGCTCGTCATGGATTTCTTGCGATCCGCGCAGGTCACCACGGTCACGCCGCCGATATAATCCTGCACGGTTTGCAGCATCTTTTCGGGGGTAGCCAACACCATATGGAAACCGAACTTGGTGAACACGTCCATCGCGCGGCGCGTAAAGCGGGCGTCGGCGCGGTCAAACGCTTCGTCGAGAATCACCGTGCCGTAGCGCGAGCAATCGCCGACCACGCACGTCCGGGCGCGGGCCTCACTCAAGCCAGCGCCGGTGAGTTGGTAACGCAGGGCGGCCGCAAGGCAGAAGAACACGAGCTTTTGCGCCTGGCCGCCGGACAAGCCCTCGGCAGAGTCGTACACTGCGCCGCGGGAACCGTCCAGGTTCAGCTCGACGCCTAGGAAGGTGACGTGCTTGCGGGTATCTAGGCGGAGGCGGTAGATCCGCTCGGGGGATTCATCGGAAATCTTGAGCAGCTCAATGACTTCCTTGAGCTTGAGGAAGCGCTCTTCGCTATCCAGGGCGTCCTCGTCATTGAGCACGCCGTCCACAACCTCGCGCAGCTTTGCCACGAAGTCGCGCGCCTCGGCGGGCAGGGCCTCGCGGGCCTCGATCTGCAGGTGGGCGCCCGGCTCGAACTCCGTGGTGGAAAGCGACTCGTTGATCAGCTCCATAGCATCCCGGATCTCCCGCGGGGCGCTCTGGATCTGGTACAACAGCTTGTTTAGGTTCTGCTTGGTCTGCTCCCGCAGCATTTCGCGGAAGCGGGCCTCGAAGTTGGGCAGGTCATCCTCCTCGAGGCGGGCCAATAGGGCGGCGAAATCCCCGCGGTAGGCCTGCTCCGCAACCAGGTCGCCGGAACGCTCGGGCCAACGGCTCAGGAAGCCGAGCATGGCCTCCATAGCAAGCCGCTCCTGGCGCTGGATCTCCCGGTTACACTTGGTGATCTGCTGGTTGAGTTCCTTGCTCACGCGGTCCTTGACCTGCAGGATATTGTCCGAGCGGATGGAACGCGTGTAGTTGAGGAAGCGGCCGTTCAGGCGTTCCTTGACCTCGTCGGTAAGCTCCCCAAAGTCCTCAGCCTTTTCCTTGAGCTCGCGGCACAGGTCTTCGGACTGACGGAGTTCCTGCAGGTAGCCACCGCGCTGGCTGGTCAGCTCCTCGGCGAGGGTCATGGATTCGCGGAGGCGGTCCTCAACCCCGGTAAAGCGCTGCTTAAGCTGCTTCAGCTCCACCTGGGCGTCGACAAGCTCGTCGATGCGGCCCTGGCAACGGTGCACCTCCCGCTTGCACGCCTCAGTATCGATGGCGGAGAAGTCGGTGACATTGATAATCTCGCGGCCGGCTCGCAGGCACTCGTAATCGCGGTTCGTGTTCTCCTCGAACACGGCGGCGTCTTCATCGGCCTTGGCCAGGCGTTGCTCGGCGGCGGCGATGGCGGAAGTCAGGGCGTCGATCTTATCGTCGTTGCTGCTGCTGAGCACCCAATGCGTGCGGTCTGTAAGCAGCTGGCGGTCGTCCTTCTCGTGTTGCCGCGCGCTGTGCTTCACCTGGCCGCTGCGGGTCACGGCGCGGCGCTGGCGGCGAAACTCCTCGACGGAATCCACGCAATTGTAATCAAACTTTAGCGCCAGCTGCTGCTGAATCCACGTGTGGAAACGGCCGGGCTCCACCTGAATCTTCGTGGCCAATGTTCCGGCGCGGAACACCGCCTGGTTGCGGGGATCGTCCGCACCCGTGGAACGCACATAGCTCAGCTTGGCCCCCAGATTGGTCTTTTCCACCGCCTCGGTGAAATCCGCGTAATGCTCATCGGGGACCAGCATCGTGCGGGCAAACTCATACATGGCGCGCTCCGCGACGGCCTGCCAGCGGTGCTCGTCCGGGTCTACCTGGATTAGCTCGGCGATAAAGGGGAGATCGTTGTGCTGCAGGTCAAGCAGCGAACACAACTCCTCCCGGGCCGTAAGCAGGTCACTGTCCATCGCCGAATGATAGGTGCGCACGGCCGAAAGCTCCGCACGCAGCATTTCCAGACGATCCTGGATCACGCGGTGGGCGCCGTAGAGTTCCTGGCGGCGGGCGCTGTATTTCAGGGCGCTTTGCTCGAGTTCCTCACAAAGCTCCTGCACCTGGAGCCGCATATCAATAAACCCTTCGCGGGTTTCCGGGACGGTGGCGTCCAGCACCTCGGCATTGGCCTCGAACTCGTCGCGCTCCTTCTGGGTGGCCAAGAGCCGGATCTGGGCGCGCTCGTGGTCATGCCGCGCGTTCACCAGGCCGAGCCCTTCGCGGCCCTGGATCAGATCGCGGACCTGATCGCGCTCGTGCTGGTAATGCTCCACCTGCTGCTTCGCCGCCGTGAGCTCTTCCTCCACGCTGGTCACGCAGGCGCGCACCTCCAGCGTCTTCTTTTCCGCCTCCGTCAATCGGTGGCCGGTGATAAAGCGTTCCAGGTGATCGCGGTCCGCGGTGGCGAGTTCCAGCTCCTTGCGGGTGGCGGAAATGCCCTCGTTGGCCTTGCGGATCGGGGTCAGCGCCTTGATCTGCAGGCGCGCGTTCTGCACCGCCTGATACGCCGCATTCAGCTCGGTAAAGCCGTCCACGGCGGCGGCCGCCGTCTGTAGGGTCGGGGGCTCCGGCAGCATGAAATCGCGCATCAAGGCATTGAGATCGCCCAAAGATTTCGCGGATTGCGTGCGGTGCAGAAGCGTCAACGCGCCCTGGTCGGCGATGCCGAGCTCCTTGCGCAAGGCGTTCATAAACGGCGCGTGGTTCCGCTGGACCACCAATAGCTCCGGCCACGTGTGCTTGGCCTGGCGCAGGTTCAGCTCATCGCGGGCAAGCTCCTCGCATTCGGCAAGGTCCGCGGCGCGCGGGAACAGCAAAAACAGGTTGACTATATCGCTCGGGTGGTGGCATTGCGCGCTCAAAAACATCAGGCGCATGGCCGTAACAAGGTGCCCAGCGCCGTCATCGTAGGTCAGGGCGACGCCGGACCATTGCGGGCCGGTACGCAGATACGATTGCGTAAGCTCGTCGAACTCGCTCGAATGCTCTCGACGCCACGCGCCGCGGCAATACGTGATCAGGTTACGGCCGGAGCGCGTACCGGAATCCTGGGCCGCCGCATTGAAGCGCACGGTGACGGGCGGGACCAGCACTACGGAGACGGCGTCGATAAGCGTGGATTTGCCGGAGCCGGATGCGCCGGTAATCAGGTGGCCAGCGCGGGCAATGTCAACGGTATGCAGGCCGTGGAAGGTACCCCAGTTATAAAGCTGGATTTGGGATAGTCGGAATTGTCCGTTGACGTCACTATTCATCGTCGTCCTCAGAGGTTTCTTTCAGGGTCGCGCTGTGTTCACCGATCAAGCGCTCATAGCTCGCCGACAATGCGGAAATTTCCTCGCCCTTGAAAATCAGACGCAACACGGGCGAAATCTCGAAGCGACCAGCGGTAGAGGCGGCGCGCACGATAGCGTTCGCCTCCAATTTGCTCCACGCCGCATCGAACTTTTCACGCAGCGCGGATTCCTCCGTGCCGGACACCTCCTGGTAGGGAAGCATCGCCTCGAAAACTTCCTCCGCACCCACGACGGCGCGTTCACTGGGGCTAGTCATCACAAGGGCGTAGCGCAAATGCAGCAATATCGCGCTTTCCAGCAACGTCAGCGGCGTGCGCCGCATCAGCGTGGTTTTGCCCTCGACGTCGACGTCCCACGTCTTCGCGTAGGCGACGCCGGCAGAGTCATCCACATGCAGGGAAAGGAACAAATTATCTAGTTGCTGAGCAAGCAATTCCCGGTTCGCGGAAATGGTTCGGAATAGCTCCGGTGTTTGCTCCGCCGACACGTAAGGGCCCTGCAGCAACGCCGCGAAAGCTTGGCGTTGCATCGCGCTCAACGTGCCGGAATCACCATCCCGCAGCGTTGTTGCTCGTTCTTTACGTTCCGTCATGGATGCTCCTTTGTGACGGTTCTGCCGTTCCATGGCACCAATCGATCCAAACTCAAACTCGAATTACCAAAATCTGGCGACTGCGTGAACTCATACCGTGGCAACCGTGCTACCTTTCGATTCCCATAGGATGTGGTCCACATGACTTCCTCTGTACCTTCACCGCGTTCAGCATATTGGAGCGCAAGCTTTAACATGCCTACCACACTGGCAAGACCCTGTGTGGGTGGTCGAAGTTCAAATATTTCCGCGATGCTCGCCCGCGGATAATCCAAAAGTACAAGTTTTAGAGAAGCTTCTAGGTCGCCCCAGTCAATCTCGGATTCCCGGACGCGCTGGAAAAGCTCCAGCAGGTCGGTTTCGCGTTGCGGTGCGACCTCCATGCCGCCCTCGATGCGGTAATCCGTGGGATCGTCGAGCACCCACACGCCCACCGAAGAAAACTCGCGCGAGGTGAGCTCGATATCCACGTCGACGGGCAATTCCCAATCCAGGCTGCGGCTCAGCTTGCGGGCCTTTGCCTGCGCGCCGGCGATGGCGGTGGCCAGCGCCTGCTGAGACTCCGCGTCGCGGGATTGCACAAACCGCCGCAGGGAACGGGACAAGCCATTGATGGCAATGTAAACATCGCCGGACTGATCCTCAAGGTTGCGGATCAGCCAGCGGAGTTGGGAGCGCTGATCGGGGGTGAGGCCAGCGACAAACGGACGCTCCAAGATCACGTCCATGGTTGTTTGCAATAATGCGGAAGTCTCCCTGTCGAACAAAAGTTCGTAGAAGCCGCGGAAGGAACGGCCCGCCTCGGAGTTTTGGATCAAATCCACGCCGCGGAAAATATTCTCCAAGACATCGCGCGCGGAAATCTCTTTCAGCAGGATCTGCTCCCGCAATTCCTGATCCAGCTGCTCCGTTTCCGCAAGCACGCGGGCGAAATCGCCGGGAATCTCAGCGGCCAGCTGCAGGATATTCTCCGCCCGCTCGCGCGCCTGCTCCTCAGAAATCACATCCACGCCGCGTTCCCGGATGATCTCCTTGCGGCGCTCGAGGGCTTCAATTTGATCGTCAATACCTGCGAGAACGCGGGCCTCATCGCCGTCGGTATCGGAGGCAAGGTTTTCCAGCTGCTCGATCACCGTATTCAAACGTGAGCGCGTGGCAAAACGCGACGGCTCCCGAACCTGCGAAAGATAGTTCATGGCGCGATGCGCTGCGGCGGACAATTGATAGAACTCATCAACGGAGCCGCGCGGGCTGTGCCGATTCAGATAACCTGCACGAACCCACTCATTGACATACTCTGCCGTGCTGCGGGGAAGTTCGAATCCCGCCTCGCGCATTTCCCCCAATAAGGGGTCTAATTCATCTATCAGTTCGATACCAGTAATGCTGCGGCGGTCACCGGTATACACCGCCCCTAGAGCAGCTGCAATAACCGGCGCCAAGGGCGAACGCAGGAATGACCACGACGCTTTTTCGGTGGCAGCGGCTTGCAGCGCAAGCGCTTCAGCTATCGGATCGCGCACGACCAAGACACCCTCCTTTCGACGTCTTTTCTCCCGTTACTCTGACATTTTTTTCAGTGCTCACACAGAAGAACCCCTTTCAAGGTAACAACGACCACACATGGTGGGGGTAGCGCTTCTTAAACTTGGCAGGCCAGGGCACAAAACACCCCCCACCCCCAGGGGAGAAACAGAGCTTATAAGGCAGCGGCTCGTTATGCTGCGCGGAAACCACCATAGTCAATGAAGTTACAAAACTGATTCCACGCAATCGATAGCAAGAATCTTCGATAAGAAAATGCGTAGAGTTGCACAAAATCCCCCTTGCATTGACTTTTCATGGCGCCAACGCCGGAAGAACAACTGAACTATAATAGCTTCTTTGTTTCTTTTTCAGCGAAACCTAATGAGCTCTTAGTAATTCAGTTGTTCTACCATGCCAACTCTTAGTTACCGCTTGCGGTACAGGGATTTCCGCTGATACACCGGCTCAGAAGTCACCAGCACGCCCAAATTCCGGAAGATCCCCTCATCTACCGGCCCCAAAATCGTGGTGGTGTGCGCGTCACACCCGCGCAAACTCCGCAACTCAGCCAAGGCTTTACGCGCATCGTCGCTGGTAGCGGCGGAAACGGAAAGCGCGATCAGCACCTCGTCCGTGTGCAGGCGCGGGTTCCTAGACCCCAAGTGCTCAGTCTTGAGCGTCTGGATCGGCTCGATCGAGCTGGGCTCAAGCAAGTCAATGGCGCGATCGATCCCCGCGAGATGCTTCAATGCGTTCAATACGACGGCCGCCGAGCACCCCAGTAAGGCGGAGGTTTTCCCAGTGATAATCGCGCCGTCGGCAAGCTGCATGGCGGCGGCGGGCGCACCGGTAGCCTGCGCCAACGCTAACGCCGGTGCCACTACGCTGCGATCTTGGGTATCAATGCCGGCCTTGCTCATCACCATCGCCGCGCGGTCGGACTGCGTTGTGTCATCGGCGTCGGAACGCCGCTCCTCCACGAGCGCCTTGTAGTAGCGGCGAATAATTTCCTGCTCGGCGGCCACGCGGCAAACCTCGTCGTCGGAGATGCAATAGCCCGCCATATTCACGCCCATATCGGTGGGTGACTCGTACGGCGACTCCCCGGAAATCTCAATCAGCAACGCCTTGAGCAGCGGAAACACCTCGACGTCGCGGTTGTAACTGGTTACCTGCTTGCCGTAGGTGGTCAGGTGGAACGGATCGATGAGGTTGATATCGTCCAAATCCACGGTCGCCGCCTCGTACGCCAGGTTTACGGGGTGCTCGATCGGCAGGTTCCAAATCGGGAAGGTTTCAAACTTGGCGTACCCGGCGTTCACCCCGCGCTGGTGCTCGTGGTACACCTGCGAAAGGCAGGTGGCCAGCTTGCCGGAACCCGGGCCGGGCGCGGTGACCACCACGAGGTCGCGGGAGGTTTCCACGTAATCGTTTTGCCCGAACCCTTCTTCGGACACGATGCGCCGAATATCCGTGGGGTAGCCGGCGATCACCTTATGGCACGCAACCTTTAGCCCCAGCCGCTGCAGGCGTTCCTTGAACTCGTGCGCGGGCTGGTTGTCCTTTTCCAGCTGCGTGATCACCACATGCTCCACTAGGAAACCCCCTTCGCGGAACGCATCCACGAGCCGGAGCACGTCTTCCTCGTAGGTAATGCCGAGGTCGGCCCGCACTTTTTTGCGCTGCAGGTCCTTGGCGTTCATGCACACGACGATCTCCAGATCGTCCTTGATGCGCTCCAGCATGGCGATCTTATTGTCTGGGGTGAAGCCGGGCAGCACGCGGGAGGCGTGCATATCATCGAAGAGTTTCCCGCCCATTTCCAGATAGAGTTTCCCACCGATAGCTCGACGCCGCTCGTTGATGTGCTGTGATTGCATCTCAATGTAACGTTCGCGATCGAACCCAATTGCTTGCGGCATGTGTTTGGCCTTCCGTATGTATGGCGGTTCCTTAACCGTGGATATCTTAGTCCTCATCGCGCGCAATCTATTGCATGAGCCGGTCGGCTAAGCATGTAATTCGGATTCGACGTGCACGTTTCCGCAGCGTTAGGATGTGACTACTATGCCCGAAGGCCACGTCATACACCGGCTTGCCGCAGACATCGAAACTGCTTTCACCGACGGCGCTGTGGAGGTAAGCTCCCCGCAGGGACGGTTTAGCGACGCCGCGGCCAAGCTCACCGGCCACCGCATTCCCAGCGCCGAAGCGTGGGGCAAACACCTATTCGTGAGCTTCGACGCGCCGCAGCCCGAGCATATTGTGCACATTCACTTAGGTTTGATCGGCACGTTTCGCCTGGCACCGTTAGCGCCGCCGACCGGCCAGGTGCGGCTCCGCATTGCAAACGCTAAAACCGCCGCTGACCTGCGCGGACCCCAGTGGTGCCGGCTGCTTACCCCCGCGGAGATGGACGCCGCGATAGCCAAGTTAGGCGCCGACCCATTGCGTGACGACGCCGACCCTGCCGCAACCTGGCACAAAGTGCAGCGTTCCACGCGCTCCATCGCGTCGCTGCTGATGGATCAAAAACTCTTCGCCGGGGTGGGCAATATCTACCGCGCCGAAACTTTGTTCCGCCTGGGCATCAACCCCTTTGCGCCGGGTCGGACGCTGACCGAAGCGGAGTTTAACGCTATCTGGGATGACCTGGTGCAGCTTATGGCGGACGGGGTGACGGCTGGGCGCATCGACACGGTGCGCCCCGAGCATTCCCCGGAGCGCATGGGCCGCCCACCCCGCAAGGACGATCATGGGGGAGAGGTGTACGTCTACCGGCGGGCGGCGCAGCCGTGCTGGTGCTGCGGGGCCGAGATCGCGCACGCGATGCTGGAGGGCAGAAACCTGTTTTGGTGCCCGAATTGCCAGCGCGCAACTGATTAAGGCCCTTTTGCGGGTTTGTTACGGCCCCGTCGCACCCAAGGTCGGTCCCGCGAGTTTCGTGGCCAGATTCAGCGAATCAAGCAGTGTGGGGCCGACATCTAGCTTGATAAACAACAACACCGTTAGCGCCACGCACGCGTACACCGCCGCCTGCCGGAGCCACCGCTGCGCGCGGCGCATCAGGACCACCGCCGCTTGGGCGCCGAGCGCCGCACCAACCGTGTTGGCGATCAGGTCCCCGGTATCCGAATACCCGATCCGAAACATGTACTGCAGGGTCTCCAGCAAAAAACTGAACCCAAACCCGGCGAAGGATACTTGCCGCACAACATCTTTGCGGAAATAAAGCAGCGCGAACAGCAGGCCAAATGGAAAAAACAAGCTGAGGTTTCCCACCAGGTTCACTATGGGCGCGAACCAGGTACTCGCGGTGATAAAGTCCGCAAAGGGGATGAGTTCAAGGGATCGCCTCTGGTGCGCGCCGGTGCTCCACAGGCCGCCGATGGTGAACCATGTTTTCCCGAGCGTGAGAAACAGCATGGCGAGCACATAGAAGGTTAACGCTGAGCGCAAAAACCTTAAGTTTTGTCGAGGCATATCGGCTATGCTAATCAGCCGGTGATAGGAAGCCCAAAACCTAAACTTGGAGTGAGGCGAACGGTTCCCAGGGCAACAACCGCACCACGAACCACACCGTGATCACGACCCCCACCGCGATCGACGAATACCGCCAGTCATTCCACTTGGGGATCCGCTTCCCCAGGGTAGTGGCGAACCAGGAAAGCCAACTCCACCCCACCAGGATCAACGCGAGGAAACCCACCGCGTTGTAGTGCACCGCCGCAGGAATATCCAGGTGACACAGCGAATAGATCATGCGGGCGGTGCCGCAGCCCGGGCAATTGATCCCCAGCAGCGCCTTGGTTGGGCACAGCGGCGTCGGGCCGCCCGGCGTCGTTGGATCCGCCAATGTCAGCAAAAAACACCCACACATCGCTCCCGCCGCCACCGCCAGCGGAGCTGCCGGTGACTGATGGGTGCATGTATGAGTGTGAGTTTGCATAGTGCTTAATTTAACGCATGGTCCGCGTTATCCCGCATTCACGGAACCTGCAACGAAGACGCTCAGGATCAGGTACAGGACGAGGCCCACGACACCGCAGACCGCGGAGATAATGGCAAACTTCTTAGCGCTTTCAGAAGCCTGCGCCGCTTCCACAACCTGCCCCTGTCCCCACAACTTGTCTACCTGCAGCGACTGATAGATCGCGTAAGCGCCGATCGGGAGGCAGCAAAAGAGGGTGGAGAGGATCGTTAGAATTAGGTAGTTTTCCGGCTTTTGGCCACCAGCGTTAGATGCTGGCTCGCTAGCAAACGGGTTCGTCATATGAACTCCTTAGTCGAATCGATTGTTTTACACAAAAACGATTCGACCATATCAACATCGCTTCTGGCCGCTCAAGTAATACACCTTTTGCAAGCACCTTTTCTACCCCTTTATTGGGGTATTCACAGCATCGGTAATGCTCGCAATTAAGTTTTATTACCTCCCCAAAGCTTAAATTTTAAGACCCGACTCAGCTCGCCGGATCCGCGCGGCCAAAATCGACACATAGCAAAGGCGACACCGGACGCCCAGAAATGATTTTCAAAAGCGATTTGTCAAATGTGTCCTAGGCCATACGGGGAAAACAACAATGGCCGCGTCGACGTCACGCGGCCAAGTGCTGTGAGAGGCATCAGTACGTGGAGGTACCGCCTGCCCCTGAAATGATGGCAACCAACACAAATACGAAGTACAGGACAGCAAGCACGCCCGTGCTCGCCGCGCTAGCGATAGCAAATAGTTTTGCTTTGCGAGCGCTCTCCGCCGCTTCAGCGGGCAGACCCATCTCCCAATTCTTATCCACCTGCATGGAGAAGTAGATACCAATAGCCCCAAGCGGAAGGCAGCACATAATGGTCGTCAGGATTGTCCAGAGCAGGTAATTCTCCGGCTTCATCGGAGCACCGCCCGGATAACCGCCGTAGCCTTGGTTGTTGTACTGCGGCTGCTGCGCGTTTGGGTCATACGGGTTATACGGATCTGTCATTCAAAGCTCCCTAGGTATTGTCGGCAAAGCTAGGTATCACACTATCGGATCGCCCTAAGTATTTTAAAGGGGCACTTCCGAGGAAATACTCAGAGTGTACTTAAGCTGCAGCTGAAGCGCATTGTTTTCTTTCCGAGTGTGTACCAAGTCACCTCGCTATTTCACCACAAGGTTCACCATGCGGCCGGGAACAACAATGTGCTTCACCAATGTCTTACCAGCCACATGCCCGGCAACGTTTTCATCGGAAAGCGCCGCTGCGACCACGTCATCGTTCGTCGCATTCACGGCCACATTGATGCGTCCGCGCACCTTGCCGTTGACCTGGACGGGCAGCTCAATGCTGTCATCGACCAACCATCGCTGCTCAAAGGACGGGAACGGCTGGTACGCCAACGAATCCGCATTGCCCAGGCGCGACCAGATTTCCTCCGCGATATGCGGGGCCACCGGGGCAACCATCAGGACCAGCGGCACCACGGCGTCACGCGGGGCTCCCTGCGGGTACGTCTTGGTCAGGTAATTCACGTACTCGATGAGCTTGGCCACCACGGTGTTCATGCGAAGATTCTCATAGTCTTCGCGCACACCTGCGATTGTGCGGTGCAGGGCCTTATTGTCGGCGTCGTTGAGCGAGGCGTCGATAAGCGCAAGTTCACCCGTGTTTTCATCGACGGCCAACCGCCAAAGCCGCTGCAAGAAACGCTGCGCGCCGACAACGTCCTTGGTGGCCCACGGGCGTGAGGTGTCCAACGGGCCCATCGACATTTCATACACGCGGAGGGTGTCAGCGCCGTAGTTATCGCAAATTTCGTCGGGGGAGACGGAGTTCTTCAGCGACTTGCCCATCTTGCCGTACTCTTGTGCGACTTCCTCGCCGTTGTAGAAGAACTTGCCGTCCTTTTCTTCCACCTCGGCGGCCGGCACGTACACCCCGCGGGCGTCGGTGTAGGCGAAGGCCTGGATGTATCCCTGGTTAAACAGGCGACGGTAGGGTTCGAACGAGCTTACGTAGCCAAGGTCGAATAGCACCTTGTGCCAGAAGCGCGAGTACAGCAGGTGCAAGACCGCGTGCTCGACGCCACCGACATACAGGTCCACGCCGCCACAATCGCCATCGAACTGAGGGCCGGTCCAATAGCGCTCATTTTCGAGGTCGCAGAACGCGTCATTGTTCGCCGGGTCGATATACCGCAGCTGGTACCAGGAAGAACCCGCCCACTGCGGCATTACGTTCGTATCGCGGCGGTACTTCCGCGGGCCGTCTCCGAGATCCAGCACAACCTCCACCCAGTCACGCGCCTTCGCCAGCGGCGGGTGAGGTTCGGAATCCGCATCGTCCGGGTCGAAGGATACCGGCTTGTAATCCTCCACCTCCGGCAATTCGATGGGGAGCATCGATGCAGGTAGCGCGTGCGCAATGCCGTCCTCGTCATACACGATGGGGAAGGGCTCACCCCAGTAACGCTGCCGCGCGAAAAGCCAGTCGCGCAGCTTGTATTGGATCTTTTCGCGCCCGACACCGTGCTGGGCGAGCCACGCGATCGTGGCCGCGATCGCCTCGTCCTTAGCCATGCCATTGATATCCAAACCGAAATCATTGGCGGAATTCACGCCGGTGCCGGATTCCACAAAGGCGGCCTCGGCGACATTTCCACCCGCGACCACTTCAATGATCGGAAGCCCAAACACCGTAGCGAATTCATAGTCGCGCTCATCGTGGGCGGGCACGGCCATAATGGCGCCGGTACCGTAGCCGGTCAGCACATAATCCGCGATAAACACGGGGATTTCCGCGCCATTGACGGGGTTGACGGCGTACGCACCGAGGAATACGCCCGTCTTTTCCTTATTCTCTTGGCGTTCCAGGTCGGATTTCGCCGCGATGTCCGCGCGATACCGTGCCACGGCTTCCGCAGGCGTGTTCGCACCATACGTCCACCGCGTATCGACGCCGTCGTAGTTACCGCTGCCGCCGGCCACCAGGGCGTCGACAAGCTCATGCTCGGGGGCGAGGACCATATACGTGGCGCCGAACAGGGTATCGGGTCGGGTCGTAAACACGGTGATCGGGTAACCCTGGCAGCGGAACTCCACCTCGGCACCCCGGGAGCGCCCAATCCAGTTGCGCTGCATGGAACGCACCTTATCGGGCCAGTCGAGCTTGTCTAGGTCATCGATCAAACGATCGGCGTACGCGGTAATGCGCATCATCCACTGGGACAGCTTCTTACGGAACACCGGGTAGTTGCCGCGCTCGGACTTGCCGTCCGAAGTCACTTCCTCATTGGCCAGCACCGTACCCAAGCCGGGGCACCAGTTCACCGTTGAGTTCGAACGATAAACGAGGCGGTAGGAATCAATAACCTGGGCCTGCTGCACGTGGTCAAGCTCGTTGAAATCCGCCGCGCCAAACTCTGCGGGGACGGGGCGCTCGCCGGACTTCAGCAACGGAATCAATTCCGCGATCGGGCGGGCCTTGTTTTGCTCGGTATCAAACCAAGCGTTGAAGATCTGCAGGAAAATCCATTGCGTCCAGCGGTAATAGTCGGTGTCCGTTGTGGCCACGGCGCGACGCTTATCGTGGCCCAGGCCCAGGCGATTGAGCTGGCGTTCCATATTGTCAATGGATTCCTGCGTTTTAATGCGCGGGTGGGTGCCGGTTTGGATCGCGTATTGCTCGGCGGGCAACCCGAACGCATCGTAGCCGAGGGTGTGCAGCACGTTTTTGCCCAGCATGCGGTTGAAACGCGCGAAGGTATCGGTGGCTATATAGCCCAATGGGTGACCCACGTGCAGTCCCGCCCCCGATGGAAACGGAAACATATCCTGAACAAACAGCTTGTCCTGCGGCAACGGTTCCTCAGTGGCCAGCGCACCAACCGGGTTCGGGGCATGGAACGTGCCCCTGTCCCGCCAATAGTGCTGCCAGTGCCGTTCAATAGTGCCGGCCAACTGAGGGGAATAACGAAACGCAGGTGACTCACTCGGATTGTTCATGCAGAACAGTGTAATCCGTTGGATTCACAGCTTTAGATTAGGTACCTTCGGAAGCCCGCACGTCCGCTGCAATGAATTCCAAACCGTCGCTGTCTTCTTCTTGGGCCACGCGGTCGATGTGGCCCTTGGCCAGCTTATTAATCACGAGCGAAATCGCACCGTCACCGGTCACGTTGCACGCGGTACCGAAGGAGTCGATGGCGATATAGGCGGCGATCATCAGCGCCACCTGGTCGGTATCAAAGCCCAGCATGGATCCCAACAGACCCACCGCCGCCATGATCGCACCGCCTGGCACGCCGGGGGCGGCGATCATGGTAATGCCCAGCATCAGGATAAAGCCGATTGCCTTCCCCGTGGATACTTCAATGCCCGCCATATAGACGATGGCGAACGCGAACAGGCCGATCTTCAGCATCGAACCCGCAAGGTGAATGGTTGCGCACAATGGCACGGTAAACCCGGCAACGCCCGGTGCCACGCCGTTTCGCTTCACGCACTCATAGGTCACGGGGATCGTTGCGGCGGAAGAAGAGGTACCCAGCGCCGTAGCGTAGGCGGGCATCATGCGCATCAAGCACGTAATGGGGTTTCGGCCGGAGACGGCACCCGCGACAACGAATTGCACGAGCAATAGCAAAACGGTCAGGACAATCGCCAGCACCAGCACCTTTACAAATTGCTGCAGCACGATCATCAGGTTGCCGTTCATGCCCATGGACAGGAACACACCGAAGATAAACACCGGCAGCAGCGGGATCACAAACTTAGAAATCACCCGCATGATCACGCGCTCTAGGTCACGCAGCCCGGCATACATGGTGTCGCTCTTTACGGCCGTCATGCCGACGCCGATGCAGAAGGCCAGCAATAGCGCGGTGAGCACGCCCATCGGTGGCGGCATCTCAATGGTGAAGTAGGATTCCAGCGCGCCTTTCTCAATATCCACGCTCTTCATCACCGTTTCGCCTGCGAGCAGGCTGGGGTAGATGAACAGTGCGGCACCGTACGCCACAAACCCGGCAAAGATGGTCGATGCGTAGGCGACTGCGGTGGTGATGGCCAACCACTTTCCTGCGCCCTTGCCGATTCCTGCGATGGCTGGCGTGATCAACGAAAAGATCAGCACGGGGATAAAGAAACCAAGGAAGTTTCCAAACAACCCGTTAAAGGTTACGAACACGCGAGCGAGTTCCGCTGGGAAAAACAAGCTGCATACGATACCTAAGATGATCGCCACAATGATCCGGAACAGCAAGGATTGCGCTGCCACTCTTAGTAGGTCCATGAGTACTCCATAGTGTCCAATTTTTCTTCACACTGGTTCACTGGGAGACGTTACTGCACGCACCTCACCGGCAGATTCATTGAGGTGGATTTCACGCCAGCCCGGAATGCTGGATTCTTGGGCCCGATGACTACACTGACAGCTATGATCGTGTTTGCTGTGTTGCTGCTGGTGCTCGCTGTTTTTACCACCGTGGTCGGGGTGCTGGCATGGCGGATGAAGCTGCCCGGCAACAGCGTGATCGGCATTCGCGTTCCGGAAGTGCGGAAATCAAAGGAGTACTGGGATACCGCGCACAGCATCGCTGGCCCCCTCTGGACCCTCGCCGGAATCACACTTATGTTCGGGGGATTCTTAGCCTTTAGCGCCACCGGCTGGATGTGGCTGCTTGTCGTGGTCACCGTCGCCGCGTGGCTGGTGTTTTTGGGCATGGGCGCGGGCATGGCGGCACACACTGTTGCTTTGATGGATGCCCGCGGGTGCTGTTCCGAAAAACCTGCGGAAGACCCGGCGTCGGATTGCGGGGTTTCGGGAGGTTGCGGTTCGTGCTCATTGAATGGTGCGTGCGAGGGCGGCGTGCAGATTGACCTTGATGCGGCTCGTCGTGCGGCCGCGGCGTCGGACGAGTAACGCATGGCCACGCCGGAGTTTATTGTGCGTCTCCGCGAGCGCATTGGCCACGATGAATTGTGGCTGCCGGGCGTGACGGGCGTGGTGATTGAGGGGGATAGGGTGCTGCTCGTGCAGCGTAACGATAATTTTCAGTGGACGCCGATTACCGGCATTTGCGACCCCGCCGAACAGCCCGACGCCGCGATCCGCCGCGAATGCACGGAGGAAACCGGCGTAACGGTGCGCGTCGAGCGGTTATTGTGGGTGCGCGCCGTCGGCCCATTAACCTATCCGAACGGCGACCGCGCTTCCTACATGGATACCGCATTCCGCTGTTCACCGGTGCAGGGCGAGGCGCACATCGCCGACGATGAAAATGCCAACGTTGCATGGTTTCCGCTCACCGCCCTGCCGCCGATGCAGCAACGGTTCCGCGACGTGATCGCCCATGCGCTTATCGACGCCGCAGCTGGCTGGGGTGTTGGTTAGCTGCGGCGTTGGCGTTTGCGCGGTGTGTTGGTTCGCCGGTGGTGTTTGGCTTGGCGGGCGCGTTTCTGCAGTTTCGCCAGTTGGCAGGGTGGTTTGGCCCATGATGGCCTGGGTGGTACGTAGTCTGTGGGTGGTTCTTGGGGCCATTGATCATCCGGTGGGGGTTCGGGGTGTGGGGCTTCGGGTAGGGGCGGCAATTCGGTGGGGATATTGGCAACCAGCCGGTGGCGGGCGAGGTAGCGGGCGCGTTGCCGGTTGCGGTAATTGATTAAGGTGGTGCCCCACCGGCCGAAATCCTCCCGGATCGGCGGCTGCTGGTAGTCCGCATCGGTTTTCGTCGGCTGGCCATGGCGGGTGGTAATCCCTGCGGGGCAGCCCACCACATGGCCGGCAAGCACCCCCTGCGGAATCGTGGTAATCGTCGCACCCGTGGCAAACCGCCACGTGACATTGCCATAAGCATCGGTGGAAGCGGTGGCATGCCGGTCGGTTTTGAAATTATGGTGATGCCGACACAAACACTGCAGATTCGACGCGGTGGTCCACCCACCGACCTCATGGTTGATCACATGATCAATGTCACAAAAGGTAGCGTCCATGGTGCAGTCCGGGAACCGGCAGGTGCCATCCCGGCCCATGATCAACAAGCGTTGCTCCTCGGTGGGATCATGCGCAGCCCGCAACACCTCAGCCACATCGCCAATATTGGTGTAGGCAATATCCCGGCCGCTAATCCGCCTGCGTTGGGCCCCGGTGAGTAATCCCACCCCATGCACCCGCTCCGGGATCACCTTCGTGGCCTCGGTAAGGGTACCAAGCCCAAACAGGTGGACAGTACACCCAGCATCCCGCTGCTCCCCACTACCGCAAATACGATTGGTAATGATCTCATCTTCCCGCAGGTTTAATTTTTTCGCCCCAGCTTGAAGGCGCTGTTTAATCTCATGGGCTTCATCACTAGGTAGGGTCACATTGAGCACACTGACCCCAGCATGCGGGCTTTCCCACAATTCCACCCCACACATCGCCGTAATCCGGGCGGCCATCGCCTCCTCGGTTAACGCCTCCTCCGGCGGGGTTTCCTCCACAATGTGTAACCGGATCAGGGTATCGCGCAGCACCTGCCGGATCCGCCGCGTACTCGGCAACGGCTGATTCGCCCTGGTTGGGGTAAACAACCCCACCAGCACAGTATCGATATCACGCCACACATACCCCGGGGCATCCAAGGACACCGTCACCAAGGCAAACCAAATCGTCCGCAACCGCTCATAATTCAAATAATTGTGCTCCAGCGCGTGCGCCTTCAACCCGGGAAGCCGCTCATGCAGCAGGAAACACCCACCCACAATGTTATACATCCGCGCTTCAGAATACGTGCCACTATGCACCGCGAATTCCTTCACCAACGCGCGGATATTCAACCGGTGCACATCCAACCCAAAGGTCGCCAACAACCAATTATGTAAAAACACCCGATTGGCCTCCAACTCGGCAGCACCAATGAAATTCTGCGGATCATCCACCACAAACCCCACCACCGAATCCACCGGATCCACCTGTTGTGTCGTCATCGCCCCGCGTCACCTCCCGAAACCCTTCCCGAACATCTATGTACTGTATAGCCCTCATTCTACCCAGCGAGCACACCCGCTACCAGGGTCGCAACCACGCACAACACCTTGAACACAACCGGAACACCACCCCCACCACACCCCTCCTGAACAGGCAAAACAACACCCAGACCCGCGGTGGGCAACACAACCCTTGCCCACACCCAGACCATGGTGTAGCACACCCACCACACCCACCAGCATCCGCCACACGCCCCCAGGCGCACCAACAGCGCACTAGGGACCAAAAACCATCAAACAACACACTGAAGCCCACAGCAGAAAACACTATGAGCTTGACCACAAACCCAAATACACCAGCAGGGGTGAATGAAACCACCCCCACCAGCGACAACCTCAACGAGATCCAGCGCTAAGTCTACCCCTATAACAACACCTCAAGATACGGTTTCAGCACCCGCCACACCCGCAATGCTTCGGCATAGGCAACGAGACGGTCCAAATCCTTATCCGGCCGCCTCACATATAACTCCAGCGCCTCGATAAGACTCCGCTTGTCTAATTGCCCTCGGCTGCGCACCAGATCGCAGATTGACCGCTCCACATCGTAGGCCGGCACGAGGTTCCCCTCGGGTGTACGCACCGAACTTCGGCCCAAATCGAAAGCGCTTTTCTTTACGGAAAAGACCTCAAATCCTTCGCCGCGCAAATTCGTGGCGTTATACCCGGTAGGGACGGTTACATTCACTCTCACGGGTTCGTATTCGCGCACGCCGTGCAAATACAAGG
This sequence comes from Corynebacterium canis, assembly GCF_030408595.1. Lineage (NCBI taxonomy): Bacteria > Bacillati > Actinomycetota > Actinomycetes > Mycobacteriales > Corynebacteriaceae > Corynebacterium > Corynebacterium canis. The sequence continues at coordinate 3,015,551 of NZ_CP047080.1, forward strand.
CGGTGAGATGCGAAAAGACTAAGCGTTCTACGCGGCGGTGCAGCACCCATAACTCATCTATCCAAACGCCCGGTTCCGCGTATACGCCGTGTGCCACACGCTCCAAACCTTGATTGCGCACAAAAGTAAGAAATGTAGGTGCAGAAACTCCAGTAGCCAGCGCATCGCGGGTACAAATGATCCCTGCGTTCGATTTCATGAGCTTGGATAGTACTTCTGCGGAAGACATACACCCCTACCTTAAGATCAAAGATTTGCGCCCAAATTCTCCGGGCTAAAGACACACTAGTATCCACAACCTACACACCCCCTCTTGCCCCCAAGGACTTACAGGAAGCATATAAACTGTGTACCGTACTCCTATAACACTCATAGCTTTAAGTAAAGGGAGGTTGCGTCATGAAGATGACACAACCACAATACGACTCAGAACCCGTAATGAATGCAGCACCCTCAGACCTAGACCAGCATTCGACTCAGTTACTAGTCGAAAAGGTCAAGAATCGTTCCGCCACCGAGCACCTTTCCGGGGACGAGGAAGCCATCCTCACCCAGATCGGCGCGCTTACTCAAGCAGGAGAAGAACTCCATCCTACACTGGCGGGCTTGCTCACACTAGGCCGAAATCCGCAGAAGTTCTACCCGCAACTATCAGCGACTATAGTGGTGTTACCCACCAAGAAATTCGGGGATCGCGGCCCGGATGGCAAACGTTTTCTTACTAGTCGCAGGCTGAATGGCACGATTCAGCACATCACCGAGGCCGCACCCCGCGAACTCGAACAGTTTTTCCCCGCCTCCGCGCACCACAAAAACTTCGAAGGCAAGCGCCGCGTCGAGCTTCTCGACGTCGCGCGCTCACTCATCTACTGCGCGCTCACCGAACGCGACTACTCACCGCAGTCGCACGGGAGCTCACTTCAGATCGAGCTGTATCCGGACCGCTTGGTGCTCCACTATCCGGGCAAATTTGAGGAGCAAGCGAGATGGAATAACCAAGGCATCCAAACGCTGATGAATACGTTGGAAGTTTCAAATTACAAACGCAGCGTCTCGGAACTTACTGATCAGTTAACTTCGGTGGACATCCCGGCACCTACAATTAATCAAGAACGCCAGCGGGTGCAAATAACTTTGGTCCGCTGAATTTAACATCAGTCCCGCCGCCTTGCCGGGTGTATTGAAAATAATACTTTGTCCACCGCCAGATTTCGCCGTTCGGATAAATGTTCGATACATTCTTATAGGCAACTACTTTGCAGCTTCTTAGCAGCCCCACTCGACCGGTCGGTTATATAAACTGCGCCGCTTAAATTTGGCAAAATTAATTATTACTATTTCCCCGGTAAACTGCCATGTTTGCTATCGCGATTGATGCATTCACAGCGTCTCCGATCTAGCTAATCTCATAGCTATTGAATTAGCCTAGAAAATCACCCAAACGTCCACCCGGCGCCACGCCCGACGACCGCCTACACCTAGGCGATGTTTCACGTGAAACATTGACTCGGCTGCGAGTTGCCTTTAGCCAAGGTGCGGACTAGGATATGCGACATGTCGAACAATCTGACCCGTGGCCGGTCCAACTGGTGGTGGCGCGCTAGCTAGCGAGCCACCGGATTATCGACACATGTAAGGCTCGCAAGCTTCACTTCGAAGCGCGGGCCTTTTGCGTAGCTCCAGCAGGTTCTTGCCGAGAAGTGAAGATACATCACTTTGAAAGGCAAACCCGCACAATGAGCACCCCTGAGGTCCAATACCGCGACACCCTCATCGACGCCTATTTCGGCGAGTTCGGCGGCCAATACGTCCCCGAAATGTTGTACCCAGTCCTCGACGAGCTCGAGCGCGCCTATGTGGATGCTTTGGAGGACCCCACATTCGCCGAAGAACTCCATTCCCTTTATGTGAACTACCTTGGCCGCCCGACCCCGATCACGGAATGCGCCAATTTGCCACTGCAAGGCAAAGGTAAAGGGAAGGCCCGGATTTTCCTAAAGCGTGAAGATCTCGTCCACGGCGGCGCACACAAAGGAAACCAAGTCATCGCGCAGGCGCTGCTAGCCAAACGCCTAGGCAAGACGCGGTTGATCGCCGAGACCGGCGCCGGCCAGCATGGTACTGCCACCGCGATGGTCGCCGCGTTGTTCGGCATGAAGTGCACTATCTACATGGGAGCACGCGACGTCGCAAGGCAACAGCCAAACGTGTACCGCATGCGCCTCATGGGTGCCGAGGTAGTTCCGGTGACGGAGGGGGAGGGCAATGGCCTGGAAAACGCCATCGACGTCGCGCTGATGGACTGGGTCGAGTCCTACCATGACACACACTATTTGCTCGGCACCGCGGCGGGCCCGCACCCGTTCCCGAAGCTGGTCAAGGAGTTCCAGGCCGTGATTTCACGTGAATCGCGGGAGCAGATGCTGGAGCGTACCGGCGCGCTGCCGGATGTGGTGGTCGCGGCGGTGGGCGGCGGCTCGAACGCCATCGGCGCATTTGCGGATTACCTCACGGACAAGGAGGGTAACCAAGACGTGCGCCTCATCGGCGTCGAACCCGCCGGCGAGGGCTTGGATTCCGGCAAGCACGGTGCGCCCCTGTGTCGCGGTCGGGTAGGCGTGCTGCATGGTTCCCGCTCGTACGTGATGCTGGGGGAGGACGATAGCGTGCTGCACTCCCACTCGGTGTCGGCGGGCCTGGATTACCCGGGCGTCGGGCCGGAGCACGCATACCTGCTGGAATCGGGCCGCGCCGAGTACGTCGGCGTAACCGACGCGGAGGCGCTACAGGCCTTCCGCATGCTGTCCCGCTACGAGGGCATTATCCCGGCCTTGGAGTCCAGCCACGCATTGGCTTACGCGCTGAAGCTGGCCGAAAACGCGGAAGAAACCGGGGAGGAGATCAATATCCTGGTCAACCTTTCCGGCCGCGGTGATAAGGACATTAATTACGTCCGCCTGCTGCTCGGCGACCTCGCGGGCCAGGACCCCACGGAGCACCCGGTGGGCTCGTTGAACGTGGCCGCCGCCATCGCCGAGCTGTCCGGCGAGATTGTGGAGGGCGAATGATCCCGAGGTTATTGTCGCGGCCTGTCCGCTACCATGAGGACGCCTCCGCGTTGTTTCAGCACCTTGATAACGCCGGCGATGACGTCGTGCTGCTGGAAAGCGCCGATATCGCCTCCAAAAAGGGCCTGACCTCCATCGCCGTGCTGAAGGCCAGCGCGCGTGTCACGTGCAACGGTCAGCGCGTCACGGTGACCCCGCTTACGCCGTCGGGGGAGTTGATAGCCCGCCGCGTGCACGAGCAATTGGGCCCTGACCTGGTATTTCCGCCGTCGCAGGAGCTTGATGAGCGGCAGCGCCTCACCGCGCTCAGCAGCATCGAGGTGCTGCGGCGGTTGCAGCTAGACCCGGGCTATGAGATCGCTGGTTGGCCGTTCCTAGCGGGCGGTTTCGCCTTCGATTACCTGGCCACCTTCGAGTCGCTGCCCGAGGTGGCGGATTCGGTGAATGCGTACCCGGATTACGAGTTCCTGGTTGCGGAGGTGTTGCTCACCATCGATCATCAGCAACAGACCGCCGAGCTGCAGGCGCTGTCCTTGGACCCCGACTGCGACCTTGCGGAAATGCTGGCCTCCCTCGCCTCGCTTATCGACGCCGCGCCTGCCGCACCTGCGCCTCCCACCCCCGCCGCCGAAACCATGACAGCGGTGGCCGATATCTCGGATGCAGAATTCCGAGAGCAGGTGGTGGACCTGCAGGAGCATATCTACCGCGGCGATATCTATCAGGTGGTGCCCGCGCGTACCTTTACCATCGCCTGCCCGGACGCCTTCGCCGCATACCGGGTGCTGCGCGCTACGAACCCGAGCCCGTACATGTTTTACGTGCGCACCGGCGGCTCGGAGCTTTTCGGTGCTTCGCCGGAATCCAACCTAAAGTTTACGGCCAGCACTCGTCAGGTAGAGCTGTACCCGATCGCCGGCACGCAACCACGGGGTGCCACGGATGAATTGGATATCCGCAACGAATTGGAGCTGCGCACGGATGCCAAGGAAATCTCGGAGCACACCATGCTGGTGGATCTGGCCCGCAATGACCTCGCCCGGGTCGCCGTGCCGGGCACCCGCAAGGTTGCCGAGCTGATGAAGGTGGACCGGTACTCCCGTGTCATGCACCTAGTGAGCCGGGTGACCGCCACCTTGGATCCGGAATTGGATGCATTGGATGCTTATCGAGCCTGCATGAATATGGGTACACTCACTGGCGCGCCGAAGTTGCGAGCTACGGAGCTATTGCGCGGCGTCGAAAAGCATCGGCGGGGGTCCTATGGCGGCGCGGTTGGGTATTTGCGCGGCGGGGGAGACATGGACACGTGCATTGTGATTCGCTCGGCGTTTGTGGCTGATGGCTACGCTGCGGTGCAAGCCGGGGCGGGAATCGTGCGCAATTCGGACCCGCAATCGGAAGCCGACGAAACCTTGAACAAAGCCTATGCCGTGTTGGACGCCATCGCCGCTTCCGCCGGCGCACACCTGGAGGTGCAACGGTGAAAATCGTGCTCATTGATAACAGGGATTCCTTTGTATATAACCTTATGGACGCGTTCGCCGGGCACGAATGCACGGTGTTCCGCAATACCGTCGCCGTGGCGGAAGTCCTCGCAGCGGAGCCGGACGTTGTTTGCCTTTCGCCCGGGCCGGGGCATCCACGTGAAGCCGGCAACCTGATGGAGATCGTGGACGCCACGTACGGTAGGGTGCCGCTGCTGGGGATCTGCCTCGGGTTCCAAGCCATTCTGGAGCACCTGGGTGAGAAGGTGGTGCCGTGCGGGCCGATGCACGGTGTGGCGGATTCGATGAAGCTCACGCCGGAGGGTTACGAGTTTTTCGGAGGGGAAACCAAGGTGGCTCGATACCACTCGCTGGGTTCCGTTTCCGTGACGCAAAGGCTCCGCACGTTGGGCACCTGCTCCTCGGAGATCGGGGACGTGATCATGGCCGCGTATTCGCCCGAAGATAGGGTGCTCGGCCTGCAATTCCACCCCGAATCAATCCTCAGCCCGACCGGGCCGCACATTTTGGAAAACGCACTGACACGCTTAGGAGTACGCTCATGACAAAACCGCTTGATCTGCTGCGCGCCTACCTGGATAATCCCGCGCCCACGGTGGAAGAGGCGCGGGCGGTGTTTACCCCGCTGACTATCGGCACCTATGAGGATGTGCATATCGCCGCGTTGCTGGCGACGATCCGCGCGCGCGGCGAGACGGTTGCCGATATCGCGGGCGCGGCGCAGGCCTTCCTGACCGCCGCGCGGCCGTTCCCCATCACCGGGGAAGGGGTGCTGGACACCGCTGGCACGGGCGGCGATAATGCCAACACCATCAATATTTCCACCGGTGCCTCATTGGTTACCGCAGCTTGCGGCAGCATGGTGATCAAACACGGCAACCGTTCGGTGAGCTCAAAGTCGGGTTCGGCGGACGTGCTGGAGGCGCTGAATATTCCGCTGGACCTTGACGTCAAACGCGCCGAACGGCAAGCCCGGGAAGCGAACTTTACCTTCCTTTTTGCGCCGGCCTATCACCCCGCGATCGCGCTGGTAATGCCGGTGCGCAAGGCCCTTAAGGTGCCCACGCTGTTTAATATTCTCGGTCCGCTGCTCAGCCCCGCACGGCCGAAGCTGCAGATTATGGGCGTGAATAAGCCGTCGCTGGGCGAGCCGGTGATTCAGGTGATGAAGGAGCTTGGCCGCGATCGCGCGCTGTTGGTCCACGGTTCGGGCACCGACGAATTCGCAGTGCATGGCCCCACCGAAGTTTGGGAGTTGCGCGACGGGGAAATTACGCATTACACGGTGACGCCCGCAGACCTCGGCGTGGCCGAACACAAGTTAAAGGATCTGGCTGGCGGGGATGGTGCGGAGAACGCGCAGCACCTCCGCAACGTGTTCGCACGGCAAGGCTCGCTTGCTCACTTGGACGCCATTTCCGCCAATGCGGGGGCGATGCTGTACCTGCACGGGCGCGTGGATACGCTTGCCGAGGGCACGAACTTGGCCAAACAGCAAATCCTCGACGGCGCGGTGCACGAGTGGCTGCAGAAGCATGAGGAGGCCAATTATGGCTGAAATTCCGACGATTCTTCAGGGCATCGTTGAAAATCGGCGCTCACACGTCCCCAGAATCGCCGAACGCATCGATGGGACGTTTACCCCTAAGCCTTCCGTTAGAAGCCTTTATAGCGCATTACACGGCGCCAATAAATTTGTGATGGAGTGTAAATCCGCGTCTCCGTCCTTGGGATTGATCCGCGCTGACTACCATCCCGGCGACATTGCGCGCGTGTATTCCCGCTACGCCGCCGCGATTTCCGTGCTTTGCGAGCCGGATCGCTTCGGCGGCGACTACGACCACTTGGCCACCGTGGCGGCGAGCACGCACCTTCCGGTGTTGTGCAAGGACTTTATTATCGCGCCGGAGCAGGTTCACGCCGCCCGGCTATTCGGTGCGGACGCGATCCTGCTGATGCTGTCTATTTTGTCGGACGAGGAATACCGCGAACTTGCGGCCTTAGCGGGGGAGTACAACCTAGACATCCTTACGGAGGTCATCGACGAGTCGGAGATGGAACGCGCGACGCATTTGGGCGCGCAGATCATCGGCATCAATCACCGCAATTTGCACGACCTGTCCATCGACCTATCCCGTTCGGCGTTGTTAGCACCGCTCGCCCCGCCCAACACGGTTGTGATCGCCGAGTCTGGCATCCGAGATCACTCGACGGTGCGCGCGATCTCCAAGCATGTTAATGGGTTTCTTGTGGGCTCGCAGCTTACCGGCCAGCCAGATATCGACCGCGCCTGCCGTTCGCTCGTGTTCGGCGACAACAAGGTTTGCGGCTTAACCACGCCCCGCGCCGCGCAACTCGCCCGCGCACACGGCGCTGTTTACGGTGGCCTGATCTTCGAAGCTGAGTCTCCGCGCAATGTTTCACGTGAAACATCCCAAGAAATCATGGCGGCCGAGCCCGCGCTTACATACGTAGCGGTCACCCGCCGCACACGGGGCTTCGAGGAGCTAGATATCCCAGGCATCGAAGCCATTCAGGTCCATGCGCCACTCCAGCCGACCCTCGCCGAGGAGCTTTCGCTTATCGACGCCGCGCGAACCGCGCATCCCGGCAAACAAATCTGGCGCGCGATTTCCATGACCCACCCCGATGGGCCCGAGTTCGCGGCTCAGCTCGTCGATCACGTGGACATGCTCGTGCTCGATGCTCAGGAGGGTGGCAGCGGTACCAGCTTCGATTGGTCCACCATCCCAGATCACATCCGCGAACGCAGCCTGCTCGCGGGCGGGATCGGTCCGAGTAACGCCGCCGAAGCCCTCGCCGTCGGATGCATAGGTCTGGATCTTAACTCCGGTGTGGAGTACGCACACAGCAACGAAAAGGACGCCACGAAGGTGGCCGCCGTATTCTCAACTATCCGAAAAGACAGGTAATCCACCGTGACACTACTACCCGCATATTTCGGTGAGTTCGGTGGGCAATATGTCCCAGAGCTCCTGATCCCCGCACTTGATCAACTTGAGCGCGCCTTTGTAGACGCAATAAATGATCCGGAGTTCCACAACGAACTTTCCGCTTATCTCCGCGACTATCTCGGCCGCCCCACGCCGCTGACCGAATGCTCCAACCTGCCGCTGAATAGCAATGCCCGCATCTTTTTAAAGCGTGAAGACCTCGTTCATGGCGGCGCCCATAAGACGAACCAGGTGATCGGCCAGGCGCTGCTCGCAAAGCGCATGGGCAAGACCCGCATTATCGCGGAGACTGGCGCGGGCCAACATGGCACCGCCACCGCGTTGGCCTGCGCGCTGCTCGGCCTCGAGTGCGTTATCTATATGGGGGAGGAGGATGTGCGCCGCCAAGAACCCAACGTGTATCGCATGAAACTCATGGGCGCCAAGGTCGTCCCGGTCACCTCCGGGGCGGGCACCTTGAAGGACGCGGTGAATGAGGCGTTGCGCGATTGGGCCGCCACGTTCCACGAGTCGCACTACCTGCTTGGCACCGCCGCCGGTCCGCACCCATTCCCGACCATCGTGCGCGAGTTTCACCGCGTGATCTCCAAGGAAGCGAAGGCGCAGATCCTCGAGCGCATAGGCCGGCTTCCCGACGTTGTGACCGCCTGCGTCGGCGGCGGCTCCAATGCCATCGGCATGTTCGCGGAGTTTATCGACGACCCCGTGGAACTCGTCGGCGTAGAACCAGCGGGCCACGGGCTCGATTCCGGCCATCACGGTGCCCCAATCCATGCCGGAAAGATCGGAATCCTGCACGGCGCAAAGAGCTACCTGATGCGAACCAGCGACGGCCAGGTCGAGGAAAGCTATAGCATTTCCGCCGGCTTGGACTATCCGGGCGTGGGCCCCCAACACGCCTACCTGCACTCGATTGGCCGCGCTCAGTACGTTGGCATCACCGACGCCCAAGCCCTTAACGCATTTCAACTACTGTGCCGCCACGAGGGTATCATCCCCGCACTTGAATCCAGCCACGCAATGGCGTACGCCCTGCAACGCGCCGAGGCGGAACCGGAGGCCGAATTGGCAATTATCGTCTCCCTCTCCGGGCGGGGAGACAAAGACGTCGACCACGTTCGCGCCACCCTCGACGCACACCCCGAGTACCTGTTGGAGGAGCAATCATGAGCACACGTTACGCGGCGATGTTTGATCGGCTGGGGGAGGAGGGCGCGTTCGTTCCCTTCTTTATGTTGGGTGATCCGAACCCCGAGATGAGCTTTGAGATCATCCGCGCTGCTGTCGAGGGCGGCGCCGATGCGCTGGAGCTTGGCATACCATTCTCCGACCCGGTCGCGGACGGCCCGACAATCCAACTCGCTCATATCCGCGCACTGGAGGCCCACGTAGACGTTGACACCGCGCTTGCCATCGTGCGCAGGATCCGCGACACTTGGCCAGATCTTTCTATCGGTTTGCTGATCTACGGCAATGTCGCCTTTGCACGTGGAACCGAACGGTTCTATGCGGACGTCGCCGCTTCGGGTGCCGATTCCGTGCTATTGCCCGATATCCCGGTCCGTGAGGGACGCCCCTTCGCGCAAGCGGCGATCGCGGCGGGAATCGACCCGATCTTTATCGCACCTCCCCATGCCGCGCCCGATACGCTCGTTGGTGTTGCGGAGAATTCACGTGGTTACACCTACGCGGTCTCCCGAGTCGGCGTCACCGGCTCGGAGTGGGAGTCTTCCACCGACGGCCTGGCCAACTTGGTCAAACACCTGAAAAGCTTTGGTGGGCCGCCCGCGCTGCTCGGCTTCGGCATCTCTACGCCCGAGCATGTGGCGAACGCGATCCGCGCGGGCGCGGCGGGGGCGATCTGCGGATCGGCCATTTCAAAGCTGATTGAACAGCACACAGGCCAAGAGCTGATCGATGCGGTTCGCGAGTTTGTCGCAGCAATGAAGGCCGCAACAAAGCCTACAGAACCCTAACGGCAAACCATCAAGTGGCAGTGTTTCACGTGAAACATTGCCACTTTTCTTGTATCTGTCTCTCAATAATGTTTCACGTGAAACCAGCAAGTTGGGGTCGGCCGGTGGTCGCATTTAAGCAATAATCGGTAACAAATGACATTCCGCCCCGCTCACGGCCCCGCGCTCGTGGGGTAGCTAAGCATAGGCCTAATTACGTCACAGTGACGAAAATAGATCTTGTAGATATCAAAGGGCGGGGGCGACGAAATTGGGATGTGCGATACTTTATCCATGACTTGCTCACGTCGCCTATTTTTAGTTGCTTCTGCAACAACCTTCGCCGGTGCGATCCTAGCAGCCTGTGGTAGCACCAGCGCGAAAATCAATGCCTCGGATGTTCCGGTAGGGAAAGCTGTAATCGTTGAAGGTTTTATCATCGCCCAACCGTCCAAGGGAACGTACAAAGCGTACTCCGCCAGCTGCCCGCACCAGGGCACAAAGATCGACATCACCAATGATGACGGGACAGTAGAATGCCCCAACCACCATTCGAAATTCTCGATAGAGGATGGGGCAGTGTTGACCGGACCTTCGCGCTCGGGGCTTATGCCAGCCAAGCTTTCCGCTGAAGGCAAAGAATTGACGGCCGAGCTTTAGCGCTGATCGCGTACGCCTTGGGCGTAGCTCGGGGGAGGAGTGACACCGGCGCGCATCGGCCAGGAGGCGTCCCACAATGCAGCACGGCCGATAAGCGCGGCGTCGATACCCTCACGCAGCATGCGTTCACCCTGCGCGGGGTTGAGAATGCCGCCCACGGAGGCTACCGGCAGCACTTTGCCGATGCGCGAGGCGAAACCGGGGAACTCGCCTTCGATGGCGTCCCAGGACTTGAAGGGGGTGAGGCCGCCGCCGGAGACGTCGATAAGCGAGACGCCGCAATCCCGCAATTGCTTCGCCAGCTCCACGGTATCTTCGATCTGCAAGCCGCCCTCGCAAAAGTCGGAGGCGGAAACGCGGACGAGCACGGGGACATCGACGGCCGCTTTGACTGCGGTGCACACCTCGCGCAGCAACAACGAGCGTTCGCCGTAGCGATCCTCACGTGTATTGGTCAACGGCGACACAAAGGAATGCAGGAGGTAACCGTGCGCGGCGTGGATCTCCACGGCGTCGAAACCCGCCGTCACAGCGCGAACCGCCGCCGCGGCGAACAATGCCGGAATTTCCGCGATCTCTTCAGTGGTCAAGGCGCGGGGCGCGGGGAAGTTTGCAAACGGTTCAGTGCCGGGCGAAACCCTATCCCAGCCGGGGATCGGACCCTTCTTTTCGCTTTGCACGGCGGGGTACACGCCAGCCTTGCGGCCCGCATGCGCGAGCTGCACGGCACACTTCGCGCCCATCTTGTGGATAAAGGCGGTGATCGGTTGCCACGCTGCGGCCTGTTCGTCGTTCCAAAGGCCGACGTCGTTGGGGGAAATGCGGCCGTCCGGAGTGACGGCGGTGGATTCAATGATCAGCAGCCCGAAACCGCCGGCGGCGCGTGCGCCGTAATGCACAAGGTGCCAGTCGTTGGGGATACCGTCCTCAGCTTGGTACTGGCACATGGGTGGCAGCCACATTCGATTTCGGATTACAAGACCATCTAACTCGATTGGTTCATTTAGCATACCTCCATAGTAGTAACGTAGCGTTATGCAGTTGAAAAAGCCGGATCCGTTGATAGTCCTTATCCTTTGCGCAGTCGCGGTTGCCATCGTTGCGCCCATCAGCGGCCAAGCTGCGGAATGGTTCAACACTGCGACAAAGCTCGCCATCGTGCTTTTGTTCTTTTTGTATGGCGCGCGGTTGTCCACCTCGGAGGCGATCGCGGGGCTCAAGCACTGGCGGCTGCACGGGACTATTCTGTGTTTCACGTACATCGCGTTCCCGTTGATCGGCTTGGCGCTCAGTCCCACGAGCGCGTGGTTGGGAGACGACCTCTACTTGGGAATCCTCTACCTCACCTTGGTGCCGTCAACGGTGCAGTCTTCGGTGGCGTTTACCTCCATCGCCCAAGGCAATGTCGCGGGGGCGATCGTGAGTGCCAGCGCCTCGAACCTTTTGGGTGTGGTGCTCACGCCCCTGCTGGTGATGTTCCTTATGGATCAGGGGAGCGTGACGGTAGATGGGGGAGTGTTCCTGGATATCTCGCTGCAGCTGCTGTTCCCGTTTATCGTGGGCCAGCTGTGCCGACCATGGATCAAGGAACTGGCGGCCAGCAAGGCGACAAAAGCGGTGGACCGCGGCTCGATCACGATGGTGGTATACGCGGCGTTTTCGGCGGGCATGGTTGAAGGAATATGGACGCGCGTCGGGGTGGGGAAGCTGCTGGGTTTGGTCGCGCTCTCCATCGTGCTGGTCGCGTTTATGCTCTGGTTCACACGGTTCGTCGCGTTAAAGCTCGGGTTCTCGCGGGAGGATACGATCGCGATAGAGTTCTGCGGGACAAAGAAATCTCTAGCTACGGGGTTGCCCATGGCCGCGGTGATCTTCGGCGGGGCGAACCTTGGGTTGCTGATTTTGCCGTTGATGATATTCCACCAGATCCAGCTCATGATGTGCGCGAGTTTGGCGTCAAGGTACGCCTTGCGTTCTGGCTAGGAAACAAGCACACTGTTTCACGTGAAACATCTCTATGTTAAAACTACATTCGCCCAACCGGGGGCGGCGGATGCCGTGCACATAGCGGAACTTAGCCCAATCGAAGGCACCAATATGTGCGCGATGAAACGACTCATTGAAATGCTCGATGGCCGCAATATCACGGGCATCTGGAGCAATAACGGGACCAGTATCGGGATTATGAACACCCCGAACCGGCACGTTCCCCACCCCGATTCATATGGCGCGTTCCCCGATATCAGCGTGTGCACCCTGAATGCACTGCAATTCGAGGGGCTCTGGATGGAAGCGTCCGCCAAGCTTTAGATCTGCAACAAGGCGACGTAGGCTGCCGTGCCGGTCACTATAGACAGGGCGGCAGAGCGCCGCCAAAGGTGCAACCCTACGGTCAAGAGCACGGCCGCCGCAACCTTCCAGGAAAAGCTCGGGGCGGTAAAGACAACCAAGATCAGCATCACGCCAACCGGCATGGTGATGCTCAGCATGGCCAAGAAGTCGCTGCCTTTCAAATAGTTAAGCAGGCGGAAGGGCAGTGCGCGCAGGAGATAGGTGACCGTGCCTATCCCCAGCAATACTGCCGCGGTGTAACCGAGATCGACGCCCGGCGGCAAGCCCATCATGGCAACCTCCACGTAAGCAATTCATCGAGGCGCTCAAAGCGGAAGCGGAGCAATAAGAGGCCGAAGAAGACACACAGCGCGAGCGCCATATTGCCCACAAGGCACGAGGCGAGTGCTGTAACGATCAACGAGAGGTCTCGGCTCGCCCGAAATGCATCGAGCGCCAACACCACGAACAGCGCGGTCAAGGCGAATTCGAAGCCCGGCAACGTCGGAACCACAGCCCCGGCGAGCGCGCCGAGCGTACCCGAAAGCACCCAGGCCAATTGGCAGATCACCTGCACGCTAAGCAGATATTGGGAGGAGACGTCTTTCTTCCCAGCCGTCAGGGCATAACACTCATCGGTCAGCGCATAGGTGGAATACAACCTAGCCAGGCGCGACTTAATCACGGATCGGGGGAACGTCAGGCCATAAAAGATATGGCGGAAGTTCACTAGGAAACCGGCGAAGGTCGCGGATAGAACGCCGACGCCGCCGCTAATCAGACTCACCGCAAGGAATTCCATGCTTCCTGCGTAGATCACGATGGAGAAGATAGTGGCCCACCACCACGCAAATCCCGCTTGCGTGATCACAAGTCCGAATGCTACCCCTAACGGAAACAAGCCGACCGCGACGGGCCAGCAGTCCCGCAATGCATGTTTCACGTGAAACACTAAAATTAATTATCCAGCACTTCAACTGGATACGTCGAGAACAGAGGCAGTGGGGCGTTCTGACGTTTCATCACATCGCCCCACACATCAGCGGGGCCGGGGGCCACCACATCAGAAGGCAGGGCAGGGGCAACAAACCAATCACCGCGGGCGATCTCGTGCTCCAGTTGACCCGGAGCCCATTCCGCAAAACCGGCGAACAAACGCACACCCTCGATGTGCTCGCTCACCTCGTTCGGATCGGCGCGCAGATCAACATGGACCAAACGATTCGCAAGCTTTTTAAACTCTGGATGCTTGGCCTCATCAACGCCGAGGCGGGTGACACCTACCCCGACAACCGTTTCCAGGTGCAGCGGGCCGCCCACGTAAAGGGCTTGAGGCTTCGCCACACACGGCAACCAATCCGGCATAACATTCGCCACAGCGTGCTCGGACCGAGTGGTAAGGTTCACGCCGAAAGTTAGATAGTGGCTATGCTCCAGAATGAGTATGACACTGCGCGCGAAATCCTCCGAGCGCATGTCCGGAGCGGCCACCAACAACATGCCCGGGGCTGGATCATTACGCTCCAGCGCTAGAAACAACCGATCTGCAAAGTAGTTGTCCACGGCACTTCCTTACTTAGAAAACACTGTCACGGAACCCATACTGCCACATCAATCCTGTTCGGCCCACCACCGCTGCAGCTCTGCGATCGCCTCCTCGCGGGTCAACGGCCCGCGCTCCAAGCGCAAGTCCTTCAGGAATTGCCATGCGCGGCCTACCTCCGGCCCAGGTTTCAGGCCGAGCAATTCCATAATTTCATTGCCGTTTAGATCCGGGCGCACGCGCGCCAGATCCTCCTTGGCCGCCAGCTCTGCGATCCGCGCCTCGAGGTGATCGCAAGTGCGTTGCAGGCGCTGCGCCTTCCGCTGGTTGCGCGTGGTGCAATCCGCACGCACCAGCTTCAGCAAGCGGGAGAGCAGGGGACCGGCATCGGTCACATAGCGACGAACCGCGGAATCCGTCCACTGGCCATCGCCGAAACCATGAAAGCGCATATGCAGATACACCAGCTGGCTCACGTCCTGCACCATTTGCTTCGAGTATTTCAGCGCACGCATCCGTTTGCGTACGAGCTTCGCGCCCACCACCTCGTGGTGATAAAACGTCACCCCGCCCTCGGGTTTAAAGGCGCGCGTCGCGGGCTTGCCACAATCGTGGAGCAGCGCGGCCCAACGCAGTACCAGATCCGGCCCATCTTCCTCTTGCGCGATGGCCTGGCGCAGCACCTGCATGGAATGCGCATATACGTCTTTATGTTGCTTGTGCTCGTCCTGGGTCAGCTTCATCCCCGGAATCTCCGGAAACACATGGTCCGCAATCCCGGTGTTCACCATTAAGTTAATGCCCGCCCAGGGCGCCTTCCCGGCAACGAGTTTGTCCAGCTCCGCGCGCACCCGTTCCGCAGTAATGCGCCCGATCTCGGCGGACATCTCGGTCATCGCCTCTTGCACGCGATCCACCACGGCGAAACCAAGCTGGGAAACAAAGCGCGCCGCGCGCAGCATGCGTAACGGGTCGTCGCTAAAGGAACGTTCGGGGGCGTCGGGCGTGTCCAAGCGTTTCGCCTGAAGGTCCGCGAAACCGCCGGTGGGATCGTGGAACACAAACTCCCCATCGGGGGTGATTTCCACCGCCATGGCGTTCACTTTAAAGTCGCGCCGGACCAGGTCACCCTCTAATGTGTCTCCGAACGTAACCACAGGATTGCGCGATTCGCCGTCGTAAATATCGGAGCGAAAGGTGGTGATTTCAATCTGGTTCCCCGCGTACTCAGCGGAAACCGTGCCGTAATCAATGCCGGTATCCCACACGGTATCGGCGTAGTCATCGAGAATTTCGCGCACCACCTCCGGCCGGGCTGGCGTTGTAAAATCAAGGTCCTGCCCAAGCTCGCCGAGGCACGCGTCACGCACTGAGCCTCCCACAAGATAAATGGGATAACCGCGTTCGCCGAACAGGCGAGCGAGGGGCGTTAGTACGTCAATAACAGCTTCAAGCTCTGTGAGCTGGAAATCCAGATTTGTCACGGACATGAGTCTACTCGCTGGTTTGATACGATCAGGAAGATGAACGAGAAGGAACGTCAGCAGGACGGGGCTCAGAGCAAGCGCCGTCGGCGTCGGAAGCGCCCGGCGCAACAGCGGCGTCGTTCTCCCCAATCGCGGGGACGCAAATCACAGCGCAATACGCCTCGCATGCGCACCACCGATGAAACCTCGGCGGGCGGTTTGGTGGTTTCCGGCCTTGCGGAAGCGGTGCAACCGGACGGTGAGGTTGATCTCAGCCGCATTTATGTTGCTCTCATCGGGCGCCTAGATAGGCGCGGCCGGTTGCTGTGGTCCATGCCCAAGGGCCACGTGGAGCACGGCGAGGATCGCGCCTCCACGGCGGAACGGGAGGTGTGGGAAGAAACCGGCGTCCACGGCCAAGTGTTTGCGGAACTCGGTGTCATTGATTATTGGTTTGTGTCCGACGGGGTCCGGATCCATAAAACCGTGCACCATCATTTATTGCGCTACCAAGATGGCGATCTGAACGATGAGGATCCGGAAGTCACGGAGGTATCGTGGGTTCCGGTCAGCGAACTCATTGAGCGGCTGGCGTACGCGGATGAGCGTAAACTGGCCCGCCGAGCGCACAATCTTCTCCCAGAGCTCGCCCGCAAGGAATTCGCGGAGGGAAGGATGACCCCACAGTGAAACGCTGGATTCCACTGTGTTTGGCACCGCTTTTCACGATCCCACTCGCCGGTGCTTTACCAGTACCAACAGCCCCCGATGACCCCGCCGTGGCTACCCAATGGACGCAGCCCAAGGTGCGGTCTATCGACGCCGCGGCAAACGTCCGCATCGACGTTATTGAGGCGACCGTCATTGGGGAGGATGTTCGTATCCACGCGGCCATTCACAATGGCTCCTCCGAACGGGCCGATGATCTTTCTGTTCGAATCCAGCGGGCGACCCCGATCCACACGGTGGCGGAGGCCCGAAAGGTCCTCTCGGAGCCGGAATCCAACTACACGGTGCGCGCCGGCGATTTCCGTGATGTTTCGTGGTCCCTGGCCCCGGGCGAAACCAAGGACACCACGTGGTCCGTTTCGCTCGCCGAGCTGCAAATTACCGAGGCCGGCACCTATCCGCTGCTGCTCAACCTTAATGGGCACATTGGCAGCAATATGGTTTCCTACCTGCATTCCAGCCGCGTGCTGTTGCGGGTGCCGCCGGAGGAGGAGATGGCGCAGCAGGCCACGGGGTTGACGTTGCTGTGGCCCATCAGCGCGAATACCAAACTGGTGGCCGGGGAAACGGGGGAGGCTCCCGGGGCGCCGCCGCTGGTCCTTAGCGATGAAAGCCTAGCCGGCGAGCTCATCGACGGCGGCCGGTTAGATCAGCTGATCGATGATGCGATCAGCGCCACCAACGACCCAAACAACACTGGGCTGCGGGAGTCCATGTGCTTGGCGCTCGACCCCGAACTTATCGAGGTTGTGGATCGCATGAGCAATGGCTATTCGGTCGGCGCAACCCGCCCAAGCCCGGTGGCGCAGAAAAAGCGGCTGCGCGATAGTTGGAGTTCCGGCGACGATTCGGACCTAGTCCCCGGCACCGCGCAGCTCGTCGCGGGGGAGTGGATGGCTAAGGTCCGCACGCTCGCGGCCAGTGGTTGCACGGTGGCGCTGCCGTGGTCGGATACGGACCTCGACGCCGTTTCCCGCACGGGGAACGAATGGTTGCTGCGGGAGGCCCTTGCGCGCGGCCCGGAAACCTTGGACCGCATCCTCGGCGTCAAGGTGGAGCGCAACATTGTGATCCCAGGTTCCGGCTATATCAGCCACCCCGGTTCGCTACTCTATGCGGCAACATCGAACCCTTCCGAGGCGTGGGAGAAGCAGCAACCCGAGCAGCCGCAGCAGCCCGTGCCGGAGCCCTCGCTCACGGACCCGCAGCCACCGCACCCGATCGAGAGTTTGCCGCCTTCGGAGTCCCTGGTGCATGTGCTCGTTGCGGACAATGCGCTGCCCGCCAATACCCCGGGAGTTGCCGCCGTGCCGTATCAATCGGATTTGGCGGCCACCCTTTCGGAGGTGGGGGATATGCCGTTGACCTTGGGGATTAGCGCGGAGGAGCAGCGCTACAACCATCGCGCGGACGGCGAGCATGCGCGTACGGGGGTGGCCGCGGCGTCGATACGCTTGGCGTTGGAGCAGGGGGAGCCGGTGCTGGCGGTACCGCCCTCGACTTTGGCCTCCCCAACTGCCGGTGCTGCGCTTCTCGACGCCGCGGCCTCGGCCCTGCGTGACGGTGCGGCGCGGCCACAAAGCCTGCGTAAATATATCGAGGAGGTGCAGCCCGGGGAAGGGGGTGGGTTGCCGTATTCGGATCCCGGGGCGCCCACGGACACCGAAGTATTGCGCGCAACGCAGCAGGCGAACTATATCGATGACCTGACGGGGTTAATGGTGAACGATCCGCTGATCGCCATGAGCCGGTACGACTTCACCACTCCGCTGCGGCGCGATATCCTGCGCGCCCTGCGGGCGGGGAGTCGCCGCGACGCCAGCAACTACCTGGCCGCGGCGGCGCAGGCGGATGAGACGCTGAACGGTAACCGCGATATGTTGCAGCAGCTCCGCGCCTCGGTCTCGCTGCTGCCGCCGGGGAACGTGTATACGCGCACCTCCGAATCCTCCCCACTGCTTATCGTTGCGCGCAATGGGTTGCCGTTGCCGGTGGTGGCGACGATCCAATACACCGGCGACGGGGTGATCTACGTTCCGGAATCGCTGCGAATCCCGGCGAAGGGTTCCATAACCACACATATGACCGCCGATTTGGGGTCGGCACGGGATCGCGCCGACCTGACGGTGTGGCTCGCTTCCGCCGATAGCGCCGCCATTAGCAACCCCGTGGAGATCAGCGTGCAAACCCGTTCCGGATTCACCAGCGTGAGCGGTTTGGTGGCCGCCGTGGGGCTGGGGGTAGCGCTGGCGGCGCGGATTATCAGAAGCAACCGGCGAAAGCGGCGGCGCACCTCATAATGTGCGAGACAATGTGCAACTCGCGGCGCAATCACTCACAATGGTGAAGTGAACCAGAACGAATCCTGGCAACGCAGCCGCATTATTGCACCCGCCCCGCCAGCGCCTGTGATTAGGCCTAAACCGCAGGTCATCGAAGCGATTGAAGAGGTTGAAGAGACCTCCGATGGCGATGTGGTCCGCTCTACGGGCTCAATGGCGATCGCCACTTTGTGCAGTCGCATTACGGGTTTCCTGCGCACCATTGCGATTAGCTCGACGCTGGGCGCGGCGGTCGCCTCCGCATTTAACGCGGCGAACACTCTGCCGAACCTTATTACGGAAATCGTGCTCGGCGCTGTGCTTACCTCCTTGGTTGTTCCAGTTCTTGTTCGAGCGGAAAAGGAAGACGAGGACCACGGCGCGGCCTTTATCCGCCGGCTGTTCGCGCTCTCTATGACATTGCTCATAGTTGTGACCTTGATTTCACTGGCCACGGCGCCCTGGATTACCACCCTCCAGCTGGGTTCGAAAGGCCAAGTGAACCTGAGTCAGGCGACGGCCATCGCCTACCTTGTGCTTCCGCAAATCTTTTTCTACGGCATTTTCTCGCTGTTTACGGCGGTGCTGAACACCAAGGGCGTGTTCCGGCCGGGCGCGTGGGCGCCGGTGATCAATAACGTAATCTGCTTGATCGTGTTTGCGGCGTATTGGATCGTGCCGGGGCGGCTGGATCCGAAGGAGCCGGTGAGCATCACCAATCCGCACATTCTCTTGCTGGGTGTGGGCACCACATTGGGCGTGGTGGTGCAGGCGCTGATCCTGCTGCCCGCGATGCGCAGACTTGGGATCAGCCTAAAACCCTTGTGGGGGATCGACGACCGCCTGAAACAATTCGGCGGGATGGCGTTGGCCATCGTCGTGTATGTGGCGATCTCGCAGGCCGGTTTGATGATAGCCACCCGTATCGCCTCCTTTAGCGACGCGAGCGCCATCACGATCTACCAGGCCGCGTGGTTGTTGCTGCAGGTGCCATACGGCGTGATCGGCGTGACGCTGCTTACCGCGATCATGCCCCGGTTGAGCCGCAACGCCGCCGATGGCGACAATACCGCCGTGGTCCACGACCTTCAGGTGGCTACCAAGCTGACAATGATGGCGTTGCTGCCGGTCATCGTGTTTTTCACTGCCTTTGGGCGGCAAATCGCGCACGCCTTGTTCGCCCACGGCGAGTTCGACGCCCGCGCGGCGGACTTTTTGGGCGATACCTTAAGCTATTCCGCATTTACGCTGATCCCGTACGCATTGGTTTTGCTGCATCTGCGTGTGTTTTACGCCCGCGAAGAGGCTTGGACGCCCACGTTTATCATTGCGGGCATTACCGGCACGAAAGTCCTGCTCAGTTATCTGTCCATTTATGTTGCCTCCAGCCCCAGCCACGTGGTGATCCTGCTCGGTGCGGCCAATGGTTGCGGCTTTGTCTCCGGCGCGGTGATCGGCGGGTTCCTGCTGCGCCGCAAGCTCGGCCACCTGGGCATGAAGGACGTGCTGCGGACGTGCCTGTGGACGATCGGGTCTTCGCTCATCGGCATCCTGTTTGCCTTGTTGGTGGATTACGGCATCGCCCTGATCACGCCGCCCTCCAGCCTGTGGTTCTTTGTGCGGTTGATGGTGTGCGGAATCATATTCTTGGGCATTACCGGCGTGGTGCTTTCCCGTTCCGGCTTGGACGAGCTGAGCTCCTTGGGCGCGATTGTGAACCGCATCCCAGGCCTGCGCACCACCTCGGTGGAGGCCACCCAATTGCTTTCGCTGGATTCGCTCACCACCACCCCGGGCCCCATGTCCGGCGGCGTGGTCCACGGCCCGCGCCTGATGGCCGGAGCCTTGGTGCTCGACGGCAGGTTCCGCCTCTTGGCTTCCCACGGCGAATCCCACGGCGCGAAGTTCTGGCACGCACGCGAACAGTCCACCGACCGCGAGGTTGCGCTGGTCTTTGTGGATGACCCGAACCACGAGATCGCCCGCCGCACGGTAGAGCTGGGGAACCAGAAGATCGACGGCGTGGCGCCGATCTCTGAGGTGCTTGCGGACCAATCGAGTTCCATCGTTGTTGCCGATTGGACCCCCGGAGTGGGGTGGACCAGCATCCAGGAAGCGAGCCCCCGCGCCGCCGCGCACGCCCTGCAAAAGCTTGCCACGGCGCCGCGCCCGTTGGGCATCGATAGCCCGAAACGGCTTCGTATTACCAGCGAAGGCAAAGCCATACTGGCGTTCCCCGCAATTGTTTCGGACGGTCCGGATCAGCTGAATACGGCGCTGCACGCGATCGTCGATACGGACAAAACGGTGCAGGAGTTATTGCAGCTCACAGATGATTACGCGAAGATCCACCCCATCGCGGAAGCCACCCCGGACCCCGAGGATCAAGCCGGATTCGGCGACGGCTATTCGCGCGTAATGACGGTAGTGATCGCCGTTGGCACGGTGCTGGTTGTTTCCGTCGCCGCGGTTGCCACGATGGTGTTGTTCGGCCCGTAGCCGCAACCCCGGCACCAAACGGCAGCCCAAGGTTCGTGTTTTGCGGCATGGATCTTGGGCTGTTTTCTGCGGATAATGGGTGTTATTCGGCTGGGGAGGTGAGCCGGATACAGCAACTATCGGGAACATTCGGGGCTCTTTGGGGGACCGTTGAACGCAGAAGAAGCGGCATTAATTCGGCACTATTTGGCGGGGGATCAACGCGCCTTTCAAAAACTCATTGCGGGGCATACCGATAAGTTATTATGCGTGGCCCGGCGGTACGCGCCGCAGCAAGTTGATCCGCAGGACATCATGCAAGTGGCATTGTGGAAGGCGGCGCAGGGTTTGGATTCATTTCGGCAGGAATCTTCACTAAGTACGTGGTTATACCGCTTGGTTGTCAATACCGCCCACGATTTCGCCCGCCGGCAGCCGCAAACAACTTGTATCTGCCTAGATAATATGGAAGACCAAGCGGTAGAGCACGATATCGAACTAGGTATCGAGCTTTCGTTGGCGTTATCCTCCCTCCCGAACGAGCAGCGGGAGGCTTTAATTTTGGTTGATCTAGCGGGCACCACAATAGAACATGTTGCGCAATATCAAGGCGTGCGGCCAGGGACGGTGAAATCGCGGCGGGCGCGGGCCCGAAAGGCGCTGCGACAAAAGCTGGAAGGGGAATATCAGTCTCTTTTGCAACGTTAGAATCGTCAGAAACTCTCCTCAATGCTGTAAGGAAGTACACGTTGACTGTTCATGATGTTGCAATCATCGGCTCCGGCCCGGCAGGCTATACCGCCGCCATCTACGCCGCGCGCGCCGAACTCCACCCGATCGTCTTCGAGGGCGTCGAATATGGCGGTTCGTTGATGACCACCACCGATGTGGAAAACTACCCGGGTTTCCCGGAGGGCATCATGGGGCCCGAACTCATGGAACATATGCGCACCCAAGCCGAGCGTTTCGGCGCCGAATTGCGCATGGAAACGGTCGACCGCGTAGAGCTCGATGGCGAGATCAAAACGCTGTGGGTTGGCGACGATAAGTTCGAAGCCCGCAGCGTCATTCTTGCCATGGGTTCCGCCCCGCGCTACCTCAATGTGCCGGGCGAAAAGGAATTGCTGGGCCGCGGCGTGTCCGCCTGCGCGACTTGCGACGGCTTCTTCTTCCGCGACCAGGACATCGCCGTGATCGGCGGCGGCGATTCCGCCATGGAGGAGGCGCTATTCCTCACCCGTTTCGCCAGCTCGGTGACTATTGTGCACCGCCGTGACGAGTTCCGCGCCAGCCGCATCATGGTCGAGCGCGCCCGCGCGAATGACAAGATTCGCTTTGTTACCAGCGCCGTTGTCACCCGCGTCCTTGGCGATTCCAAGGTCACCGGCCTCGAGCTCGACGTGAAGGGTGAGCGCACCGAATTGCCGGTGAGCGCAATGTTCGTAGCCATCGGCGCCGACCCGCGGTCCGAACTTGTGCGCGATTTCATCGAGCTTGACGACGCCAGGTACGTTCAGGTTGCACACCCCTCCACCCGAACAAACCTTCCGGGCGTTTTCGCGGTTGGAGACTTGGTGGATAACCACTATAAGCAAGCCATTACGGCGGCCGGTTCCGGTTGCCGTGCCGCCATTGACGCCGAACACTTTCTTTCCCGCTAGGAGTAACCCCCATGACCAATGTGATTAATGTCACAGCCGACTCTTTCCGTTCGACCGTTCTCGAATCCGAAAAACCCGTGCTCGTCGATTTCTGGGCCGACTGGTGCGGCCCCTGCAAAAAGCTCGCCCCCGTGCTGGAAGAAGTCGCGGTCGAGCTGGGTGATCGCGCACTTATCACCAAGGTTGATGTGCAAGAGGAACGCACCCTTGCAGCCATGTTTCAGGTGCTGTCAATCCCCACTTTGCTGATCTTTAAAAACGGCCAAAAAGTCGCGGAAATCGTTGGTGGACTCCCGAAATCCACGCTCGTGGCGAAGCTAGAGTCATTCATGTAGCTGGTATCGTAGCCCCCAGTGCGAATGGCAACTAGAAAGGAGCACCGTGGCAGAGGTTCTCAAGGTCGGTGATAGGAGCCCACGTGTCGCTGAAGTACGAGCAACCCTTGCGCGGCTGGGCCTCTACAAGGGGTATCACGGGGACGCATCTCGCGTGTTCCGCCCAGAGGACACCTTCTTCGACGCTCCTTTGTCAGAAGCGCTACAGGCTTTTCAGCAAAGCCGGGGACTCATCGCCGACGGAAAAATTGGGGAAGCCACCCTGCGCACATTGCGCGAGGCTTCCTACAAGCTTGGTGAGCGGATTCTAGAATTTCAACCATCGAACGAATTGATCGGTGATGATGTTCTGGAGTTGCAGAAGCAATTGCATGACCTCGGTTTTTATCCCGAACGCTTGGACGGCCGCTTCGGCGAGCTTACGCACCAGGGTTTGATGAACTATCAGATGAACTACGGGTTGCAGGCCGATGGCATTTGCGGCCCGCAAACGATCCTTGCGCTGGGCTATCTGGGGCGCCGCATCACAGGCGGCTCCCCGCACGCCATCCGGGAACGGGAGGCGGTGCGTCAGGCTGGGCCTTGGCTCGCCGGCAAACGGGTGATTCTTGATCCCGGCCCCGGAGGCCACCACGACAACACCCATGATCCCGCGCGTAAGATCAAGGGCCCGTTCGGGGAGGTCACGGAGGAAGAAATCCTTTGGGATCTCGCATCCCGCATCGAGGGCCGCATGGTTGCGGCAGGCATGGAAACCATGATGTCGCGGCCGCAGCGCACGGATCTCAATGAGAACGAGCGGATATCGATAGCCAATTCTTCCAACGCCGATCTCATGATCAGCCTGCAGTGCGATCACTACCCGAACGAGAAGGCTAATGGCTGCGCCACGTTCTATTTCGGTTCCGTCCGCGGTACCACCTCCGAGGCGGGCGAGTTATTGAGCGGCTTTATCCAGCGGGAGATTTGCGCCCGCACGGATCTTAGGAACATTGGCAATGTCCCCGGAACTTGGGGTTTGCTGCGCTTTACCAAGATGACTGCGGTGGAAGTGGTGGTTGGGTATCTGTCCAGCCCGCACGATGTTGCGGTGCTCACTGATCCGAAGCAGCGCGATGCTATCGCCGAGGCGGTGGTGGTCGCGGTGAAGCGACTCTATTTGATGGATCGCGATGACCAACCGACGGGCACCTACAAATTCAACGAGCTGTTGGAAGCGGAACTACTCTAAAACGGCCCTCATAGGCCTCTAGAAGAAGTGAAGTACCTGCCTGAGGAATAAGGACTCCAAGAGCTGTACTCAAGCCCAGAAAAGGCCGAGTACTCGTTGCAAACAACTAGAGCGGCGCGAATCTTGCGCCGCTCTAGTTTTGGGCTAGTGGGAGTTACCCCCGATCGATAAGCCCCAGGATGCGTTCAAAATCGTCCTTATCCCCGAACTCGACCACGATGCGCCCCTTGCGCTTGCCCATGGTGACCGTGACTTTGGTGTCTAGGCCATCGGCCAAACGATCGGCAGCGCGGGTGAAAAACTCCGGCGTTTCCCGCTTAGGCGCCGGTTTCTTCTCCTGCGCCTCACCCCGATTCGCTAACATGACCGCCTCCTCGGTGGCGCGAACCGACAGCCCTTCGGCCACGATGCGGTCAGCTAACGCTTCCTGCGCCGGGATACCCGCCTTCAGGCCGAGCAGGGCGCGAGCATGGCCAGCGCTAAGCACCCCCGCCGCCACCCGCGATTGCACCTTCACTGGCAGCGCCAATAGGCGAATGGCATTGGTGATCACGGGGCGGGAACGGCCGATACGGTCCGCGAGCTCGCCTTGGGTGACCCCAAACTCCTCCAGCAATTGCTGGTAGGCCGCCGCTTCCTCCAAGGGATTCAGCTGCACGCGGTGGATATTCTCCAGCAACGCATCGCGGAGCAGGGAGCTATCGTCGGTCTCCCGAATGATCGCGGGGATATGGGTCAATCCGGCCTTGGCGGCGGCGCGCCAGCGGCGCTCACCCATGATGATTTCAAAGCCGTCGTCGGCGGGGGAGTGCCGCACCACGATCGGCTGCATCAGGCCGAATTCGCGGATCGAATGCACCAATTCCGCGAGCGCATCCTCATCGAACACCTGACGCGGCTGGCGCGGGTTCGGGGCGATCAAAGCGATGGGTATCTCTTGGTAGCTGGCCCCAAAATCCTGCGTCTTGGTGCCGCCGGCGGCGTCTTTGCTTTGCTGCTGTTTGGCTCGTTTGGCATCGCGGGCGGCCGCCGCATTGGTGTCGCCCTTGTGGGGGCGCGTATTGCCACCAATGATGATGTCGGCGGCGCCATCACCGAGTTTGGGGCTTTCCGCGGGGGTACTGGGGATCAGGGCAGCGAGGCCACGTCCGAGGCCGCTTTTGCGCGGTTCTTGTGCCATGAGAGCGTTGAGCCTTTCCTAACGCAGTGATGCTTCGTCCTACGATTTTGGTGCTACACCAATAGTCCCAGATTCTGGTGTTGGCAGGTAATCGCCACGACTAGCGATTTCCTTCGCGGCATCCAAATAGGCCATGGCGCCGCGCGAGCCTGGGTCGTATTCCAAGACTGTCTGGCCAAAGCCGGGGGCTTCCGAAACCTTCACGGAGCGGGGGATAAGGGTGCGTAGCACAACATCTTTGAAATGCCCCCGCACATCTTCCGCCACCTGCTCAGCAAGCTTTGTTCTGCCGTCATACATCGTCAGCAGAATGGTCGAAATATGTAGTTCATGATTCAAGTGTTGACGAATCATAGAAATATTATTCAATAGCTGGCCAACGCCCTCGAGCGCGTAGTACTCGCACTGAATCGGGATCAGCACCTCGCGAACAGCGGCCATAGAATTAATCGTTAATAACCCCAAAGAGGGGGGACAATCAATAATGACGTAATCGAAGCCGTTCCGCTCCAGGAATTCCTCATCCAAGGCGTCCCGCAGCCGGTATTCCCGCCGGACCATGCTTACCAGCTCGATCTCGGCGCCCGCGAGATCGATGGTGGCCGGAATGCAGTACAGGTTTTTATGAGAAGGGGACTGCTGCATCGCCTCATCCGGGGTGCAATCACCCAGCAACACCTCGTAGCTGGAAGGCGTTCCGGTGCGGTGTTCCACGCCCAGGGCCGTCGACGCATTGCCCTGCGGGTCAAGGTCGATCACTAGGACGCGAAGGCCGTGAAACGCCAGCCCGGCGGCAAGATTCACCGAGGTAGTGGTCTTTCCAACCCCACCTTTTTGATTAGACACGGTAATCAGGCGCGTCCGGTCCGGGCGCGGTAAGTGCAAAGCATTGGGAGTTTGCACTTGTGTTGCACGCTGGGCAGCTGCCCCGATGGGGGTGTCTTCCCAGTACCGTTCGTCCATGGAGGTCCTTCTCCTTCGTATTGCTCTGCTTTAACCCTACGGCAGTTATTTCACTCGCGGAATACTCATCAAGGTCGTAGGTTCTTCAAGGTGTTGTTCACCTACTGTAAGTATGGTTGCCGCGCCACCACCAGCTTTTCGAATTTCTTTCGCATCGCGGGTGAGTTCCTCGGCCACCGATACCCCCTTCATGGCCAGCATTTTTCCGCCTTTACGTGCTAACGGCAGCGACCACCCCGCGAGCTTGCCCAGGGGTGCCACGGCACGGGAGGTTACGACGTCGACAAGCCCCAGCTTTACGCGCACCTCGGCGTCCTCGGCACGCCCCCGAATCACGGTCACGTTGTCAAGGCCAAGCAAATCCACCACCTCCCGCAGGTAATTGGAACGTTTGAGCAGGGGCTCGATCAGCGTTATGTGCAAGTCGGGGCGGGCGATGGCCAATGGAATGCCTGGTAAGCCGGCGCCCGAACCGATATCGGCAACCGTGGCGCCCTGGGGAATCGCCTCACCGATAACCGCGCAATTCAGGATGTGCCGCTCCCACAGCCGCGGAACCTCCTTGGGGCCGATAAAACCCCTGATGGACGCATCGCGGGCCAGGGAACCGTAGTACGCGGCGGCAGCGGCGAGGTTGTCTCCAAAGACGCGGGCCGCTGCGGGCGGTGCGGTGGCTAGATCGTCGAAATCTTCACCGTACTGCGGTTTCACGTGAAACATCCTTCCCAAATGGTCACCAGAACAAACCCCCGAATCGACGCTACTAACCCTAACGACTATACGCGGCAACGAAAAACCCCAACCTGTGCGGCTGGGGTTCAAAGGATTATTTGCGCTTTTTCTTGGGGTTCTTCGGCTTCACACCCGGCTTCGGGGCGCTCGCCCGCTTCGCCTCTCGCTTGGCCGCTAGCTCTTCCTCTTCCTCGCGGTCCATCTTGGCAAACACGTAACGTTGCTGGAAGAAGGTCCAGATATTGTTCGCGCCCATGTAGCAGAGCAAACCGATGTGCCACAATACGCCGGTAAACAAAATGGTGCCGGGGAGGAACCACACCATCATTTTGTTCATCATCTGCATTTGCATCGCCATTTGATCATTCGACGGCGGGGCGGCGCGGCCGGATTCCACGCGCTTGTTTTGGCGAGTGATGGCCATCTTCGCATTAAAGTGCGTTGCCAGCGCAATAATAATAATGAGCGGCGCGGCTACCAGAATGATGTCAAATTGCGTGAAATTTACCGGGTCGAAGCCCTTGTACATTTCCTCCGGCATGGTGATATAAGCCGAAAGCGGAACGCCGAACAGGCGCGCATCCAGGAAGGACTGCACATCTTCCGGGGAGAAGATGTAGTTCGCGGTATTGCGGTTTTCCTCGATGGACATGCCGAGCTGGCCGGCCCCGGTACCCGTACGGTTAAACGAACGCAGCACGTGGAACAAACCGATAAACACCGGCATTTGCACCAGCACCGGCAAGCAGCCCGCGAGCGGGTTTACACCCATCTCCTTTTGGAGCTTGCGGGTCTCCTCGACCATTTTCTGCTGATCGTTTTTGTACTTGTTCCGGATTTCCGTCATACGCGGCTGCATATCCTGCATTTTGCGGGAAGAGCGCATCTGATTCAGCGTGGGGCGAACCAGCAACACGCGGATGGTAAACGTCAGAAAGACGATCGCCAGCACCCACGTGATGCCGGATCCTGGGTCCAGCACGAAACTAAAAAGTTTGTGCCAAAACCACAAGATGGCCGAAATTGGCCAATATACGAAGTTGAGCACGGTTGGTCAGAACTCCTGATCAAGGTTAAGTTTAGTTGGCCTGCGCTGCGGCACAGGGTCGTAACCTCCCGGATGCCATGGTCCGCATTTGGCTAACCGAGCTAAGGCAAGCGCAACGCCACGAAACGCACCGTGAAGCTGAACCGCTTGCAGCGCATACGCGCTACAAGTCGGCTCAAAACGACAAGTTGACCCCATCTTAAGGGGTGACAAATACATTTGGTAGCCGCGGACGGCAGCGATAAGCATCCGAGCTAGCAGACTAGGCGATCGCGTCGAGCCGTTGGAGTGCTTTTCGCACATCCCGCATCAACTCCTCACTGCTGGCGGTAGCGGCGGCCGGCAGGGCCCGCACCACCACATCAAAACGATCCGGAAGTTGCGCCGCAAGCCTAGCGCAAACATGCCGCAGCCGCCGAGACGTGCGGTGGCGAACCACCGCATTCCCGACGGCCTTAGAAACAATAAGGCCGAAACGGGGACCACCCCAGCGGGCGATACCTGCTTCGGCATTGTGCTCCCACACGTACACCACCACACTTTTGGATCCTTTGCGTCGCCCCTGTCGGACTGCGCGAGCGAATTCGCTCGACAAGACCAACGAATATTGTTGCGGTAACACGCGTTCAGGATTCCTTATTGGTGGTGCCGTATTGGGGCGCCAACCGTATGTATTAAACGGTCAGCGAAGCACGGCCCTTACGACGACGAGCCGACACGATGGCGCGACCCGCTCGGGTACGCATACGAGTACGGAAGCCGTGAACACGTGCACGACGACGGTTGTTCGGCTGGAACGTCCGCTTGCCCTTAGCCACGGTGAACACTCCTAGTTGTGAGAGGGCGGACCGCGCACGACACAAGCCTTGGTGTGCAGTATCGTATCTGCTACGGCCACCCTGATTGGATGAATGTGAAAACCTATGCGACCTTCGATGAGGAACGCCCTAGGCTCGCAACAGGCGCGACCCGAGCTAATTTGCGGATCACGCCCAGTGCGAAACAGCACATCTGCGCGACCTTGAAAGTTCAAGCCTCTTCGATGTGCGAGACTCTGCCAGACTACGCGGTTACCTTTGACGAAACAAATCGACACGCCGCCTCCGCACGCACCCCCAAAAATCACAGCCGTGTAATTTTCAAATCTTTTGTCGAATCAAAACCCACAAACAAAGCCGCAGGACAGATCAGTTGTGCACAGCCCACATGGCCTGTGGACAACTTTGCCTGTGGATAACTTTGGTGGAACCACTGCCGTTTGGCTTAAAATTCTGTTGTTTTTGCAGGTCAGATACTTATGTGGAGAACAAACAATCTATCCACAACCTGGTGATTCCACTGTGGATAAGTTTTTTGCGTAGAGTTGTCCACAGCTGTGAGTAACTTTGTGAACAAGCAGGTTGCTCCGCATCCCGGTGGTCCACAAGACCGGTGGAAAAGGAAACAGAGTTTTCCCCAAGCAGTTCCAATAACCCAATACCGTGGATGACTTATTCGTTGCGCTTGAGTGCCGCAGCAACGAGGGTTCTCGCCCCCGCTGCGACACAAAGCTACACACAAAAGGACGTATTCGAGC